>NZ_DATEJY010000108.1:0-3161 GCF_035277725.1 Dyella sp.
TCGCCTCAACAGAGGAGTGCAAACAATGATCACCGTCTTCGGCGAAGGAAGAGGGTTTCGCATTATCTGGCTGCTGGAGGAAATGGGCCTCGCTTATCGGCTGCGGCCGGTGGATCTCTTGGCCGGTGTCGAGCATGACGCTGAGTTTCTCGCCATCAATCCCGCCGGTTTCATACCGGCGATTCAAGACGGTGACGTCACGATGGTCGAGTCCATCGCCATCATGGAATACCTGATGGCTCGCTACGGCCCAACACCGCTCGCGCCCTCGCCACACGATCCTGCCTTTCCTGCTTACCAACAGTTTCTGCATCTTGGTGAAGCCGGGCTTGCGGCTTCCATCTACTTCGTCGTCGGTGCGCGCAATTTTGCGCCGGAGTCGGAGCGGCAAAACTGGAGTGCTGGCCAGGCGCTAAGCACTTTCGAGAGCCGCCTCTCGCTGGTTATCCGCCAGCTTGCGCGCACACCGTATCTTGCCGGTGAGCGGTTCACCGCAGCCGACATTTCGGTGACGTATGCGTTGGAATTGGCGCAAACAAGCGGCGGTGTCACGCTCGGCGAAGTGGAGCGGTCTTATATGGCCCGCACCAGTGCGAGAGAAGGCTATCAGCGCGCCATGGACACATGTCGATCGAGGAGGGCGTGGTTGGCGCAAGCATCCGCTCGATGAGGGGGCAGGGGATCGATGCTTTTGGCCACAGGGCGGGGCATACTCGTCCGCGCCTGCCTGATGCATCTCCTCCCCACCTTGCATGGAAGGGTAAGACATGAAGCCTTCGCTGAAAGTCGTGATCGTGGCATTCGTTGCCGCGCTTGCGTCCCCATTTACCTTCGCGGCTACGCCTGAATCATCGGCGACCGCTTTTCCGCAACATGCTGCTGCATCGCCTTTGCTCGGCAGTTGGTCGTTGGACACATCCCGCATGCGCATGCCACCCGAGCAGCGCCCGAAGAGCGTGATATTCACGTTTGGCCATGCGAGCGACACCAAGTGGACCACGCGCGTCGATATTGTTTATGCACCTGGCAACGAGGTTCATTCCTCGGGTACGGCCGCGCTCGATGGAACGCCGTCTGCCGTCAAGAACAGTCCCGAGGCAGATACGGGAGCAGTGAAATTGCCCGCGCCTGGCGTGCTGGTGATGGCGCTGTTGAAGAAGGGCGTGTTGGTCTCGACGCGGATCTATGCGGTTTTGCCGGGCGATCAAAGCATGGTCGAAACTGCGGTTTATCCTGGCAAGGAGGGGGTGCCTGTTATGAAGACGAATTATTTCACTCGTGTTCGTTAGGGTGATTGGCAAGAGGAAAGTCACCAACATTCACTTTTCGATACCGCCAAAGACACTGGGCCCCGGCTTTCGCCGGGGCGACGAGTCGGAGGAAATCCGAGTAGGTTCGGGTGAGGCGCAGCCGAACCCCAACATGGCGATGGATTTCTGAGATGTTGGGGGTCGCGTTCGCTCTCCCAACAATCATGCAGCGCCTGAGCACCCGCTATGATGAAAGTGACCTCAAGCACCGTCACCCCGGCGAATGCCGGGGCCTAGTGTCTTTGCTTTTGAGGTACCGGAAAAAGTCGCTGGGCCCCGTCGTTCATCGGGGTGACGGGTCGGAGAGGGGGCATGCACTTTCATGGCAACCTACGATCAAGCCACGCGTGGCGTTTGCGACTTGGGCTTCTTGGTGGTGATAGCCAGCGAAGCTGAGCGCAACGGCTGCCCCGTGGCTCCATCTTCAACCGCTTCAATCAGCACTTGGCCAGCATCATCCGTCGATTGAATGATGACTTGCGCCAGGCCATTGAACAGCGAGCGTTTCGGTTCCTTGTCGCTCTCCAGGCAATTGGGGTTGCCGTTGCCGACGCCGATCAGCTGGCCTTTGCCGGAGATGCGGAACGCAAGCTTGTTGTCCGCCGTAGGCACCAGCCAGCCGTGATCGTCGAGCGCTTCGACGGTAATGATGGCGAGGTCTTGCCCGTCTGCCGCGATCTCGCGCCGGTCGGCAGTCAGGCGGATTTTTTGCGCGGGGCCGGTGGTTTCGCGCTTTTCGACCAACACAGTTTGGCCGTTACGGATACCGTGCGCTTCGATCACGCCGGGTGCGTAGGCCACCTTCCATTCAACGTGTCCAAGCTGCGGCACTTTCTTGCTGCCAAGGCTCTTGCCGTTGAGCAGCAGTTCCACTTCGTCGAGGTTGGTGTAGACCCATACCGAAATATCCTGGCCTTCCTTGCCTTGCCAATTCCAGTGTGGAAATACGTGCAGGCTGGGTTCTTTTCGCCACCAGGCTTTGTAGTAGTAATAATAATCCTTGGGAAAACCGCACATATCGACGATGCCGAATTGCGAGCTGATCGACGGCCACGCATACGGTGTCGGCTCGCCGCGATAGTCGAAACCGGTCCAGGCAAAGCCGCCGGCCATCCATTCGCGCGTGCCGTAGTAGGTCCACCATTGTTCGGGCGTTTGCCCCCAATCCACCACGCCGTCGTAGCTGTTGACGGTGTTCCTGGTCTTGTCGGAGGTGTATTCGCCGCGGGTGGAAATGGCGCTGGAAGTTTCCGAGCCAAAGATCGCGCGCGTTGGGTGTTTCTTGTGGAAGTCGTCAGGGAAATCGGTGTGGTAGTTGAAACCGATGATGTCGAGCGCATCGGAAACGCCTTGTTCGTTATCGCCGTTGACAGCGGCGGAAACCACGCGCGTGGGATCGAGTTCGTGGCAGCGCTCGACCATGGCGGTGGCGATGCGCTTGCCTTGTGGCGCCATGTCGCCTTTTTGCAGCTTCCATTCTTCGTTGCCGATCGACCAGATGATGATCGACGGCGAATTGCGGTAGCGCTTCACCATGGTGTCGAGCTGTTCCATGCCACTTGGATTGGAGCTCATCTGGCGCGTTTCGCACATCATCAGCATGCCCATGCGGTCGCACGCTTCGACCCATTCGGGCGTGGGCATGTTGTGCGAGGTGCGCACGGCGTTGCAGCCCATGCTTTGCAGCACGGCGATGCGGAAGGTTTGCAGGCGATCGGGCAAGGCGGCGCCGACGCCGGCATGATCCTGGTGGTTGCAGGTGCCTTGGATCTTGAGCGGCTTGCCGTTCAAGAAGAAACCGTGGTCGGGATCGAAATGAGCCGTACGAATGCCGAACGGAATATGCTCGCC
>NZ_DATEJY010000109.1:0-4222 GCF_035277725.1 Dyella sp.
CGGAGATCGTCGAGTCCACCTATTATCTTTATCACTACACCCGCGATCCCTATTACCGTGTCATGGGCAAGCGCATGTTCGAGGATTTCGTGAAGTACTGCCGCACGGACGATGGCTACGCGGCTTTGAGCAGCGTCATCAGCAAGCAGAAAACCGACGCCATGGAAAGCTACGTGTTTGCGGAGACCTTCAAGTATTTCTATTTGCTGTTCGCACCGCCGCAGACGCTGGATTTCAACCGGGTGATTTTCAACACCGAAGGCCATCCGCTGCGACGCTACCCGCGACCCGACTCTCCGCCATGAAGACGCTCGGCCTCATCGGCGGCATGAGCTGGGAATCCACTGCGCATTACTACTCACGCATCAACCAATTGGTGGCTGAGCGCCTGGGCGGATTGCATTCAGCCCAGCTGCTCTTGTACAGCGTGGAGTTCGATGAGCTGCAGCGGCTGCAGCATGCGGACGATTGGACCGGCGCGGCACATCTGCTGATAGATGCGGCCCGACGTCTGGAGCGTGCCGGCGCCGAGGCGCTGGTAATCTGCGCGAACACCATGCATATCGTGGCGCCCGAGATCGAGGCCGCCGTGAAACTGCCGCTCATCCACGTGGTTGATGCCACCGCCAAGGCGGTCAAGGACCGGGGCATCCGCAGCGTCGCCTTATTGGGCACGCGCTTCACGATGGAGAAGGATTTCTACCGGTTGCGACTTGAACAACGGCATAGCTTGCGCGTGATGATTCCGGAAGAACCGGAGCGCGCGGCGATTCACCGCATCATTTTCGAGGAGTTGTGCAAAGGCGTGGTGCGGCCGGAGTCGCGCCGGGCGTTCTTCGGCATCATCAGTCGCTTAGCTAAGGCGGGCGCGCAAGGCGCCATCCTCGGTTGTACCGAATTCACGCTGTTCGGAGCGTCGTCCGACGCCGGCATCCCGCTGTTCGACACCACCGAAATTCACACGCGCGCGGTCGTGGATTGGGCCTTGAGCGCCTGAAGGAAGACGGCGAGCGTGGCGGTTATCCCGCCTCAGTCGCGATGGCTGTGTGTGATGGTCCCGAGAACCGGCGTTGCGGAAGGTTCGTCGCACGTGCCCAAGTTGCGTATATTGCGCCCGACTTCTCAAACGTTACAAATCGGCTCGACGCATCCATGTACGAAGTCACCACGCCATCGCGACGACCGTTCCCGCCGGTGAACTACCTGTTCGCCGCGCGTGCACTGCGCGATTTCGGTGACAGTTTCGTGGCGATCCTGTTGCCGGCCTACCTGTTGGCGCTGGGCTTCACGCCGCTCGCCGTGGGTGTGCTGGCCACCACATCGCTGCTCGGTTCGGCATGCCTGACCATGACTGCCGGCTTGCTCAGCGCCCGCTATGGTTATCGCCGGCTCCTGCTGGGCGCCGCGTGGTTGATGATCGCCACCGGCATCGCGTTCGCCAGTTCCCGCCACTACGCCGTGCTGCTGGTGATCGCGTTCGCGGGCACGATCAATCCGTCCGCCGGGAACGTCAGCGTATTCGTGCCGCTGGAACACACCGCGCTCGCACGCGAAGCCGGCGATACCGACCGCACCCGCTTATTCGCCCGCTACAGCCTGACGGGTGCATTGGCCGCCGCGCTGGGTTCGCTTGCTTCGGCAACCCCCGGAATCCTGGCGCCGCTCGGATTTGACCGGCTGACCGCCATGCAGGCCATGTTCGTTATTTACGGCTTGCTGGGCGTTGTCGGGCGCAATCTGTATGCGCGCATTCCGCAGCGTCCGCCTGCACTGCAAGCCCGCAAGACGGTAGCGCTCGGCCCGTCACGCAAAATCGTTTTCAAGCTTGCGGCGCTGTTCAGCCTGGACGCGTTCGCCGGCGGTTTCGTCGTGCAGTCGCTGCTCGCACTCTGGCTGTTCCAGCGATTTCACCTGTCCCTGGCCGAAGCGGGTGCGTTCTTCTTCGGGGCGGGATTGCTGGCCGCGTTGTCGTATCCGGTCGCCGCACGCTTGTCGCGGCGCTTCGGGCTGGTCAACACCATGGTATTCACACACATGCCTTCCAGTATTGCGCTGATATTGGCGGCCATTGCACCCACGCTTGCGCTGGCCTTGATATTGCTGCTGGTGCGCGCAGCACTCTCCCAGATGGACGTGCCGACGCGTTCGTCCTACGTGATGGCGGTGGTGACCGAAGCGGAACGTCCGGCGGCGGCAAGTTTCACTTCTGTGCCACGCAGCCTGGCTTCGGCAGTGAGTCCATCGCTGGCGGGCGCACTGTTCGCCGCGTCCGCTTTTGCCTGGCCGCTGTTGATCTGCGGCACACTGAAGATCGTCTACGATCTCCTGCTACTGGCACAGTTCCGGCACCTCAGGCCGCCGGAAGAAAACCGTTCCACTCGGAAAGGGGGGATGCAATGAGCCGCAATGTCTTGAACATTCGCGTCGCCCTGTTTCTCTCGACGGCCCTATTGGTGGCCCGTCTGCCTGCATGTCTCGCCTATAACATGAGTCGGTTCGGCTAACGCAGACAACTTGCCACCTGCGTGCGGATCTTCTCCGCTACTTCCGAATTGGCAAGCGTGGTGATGTCACGGTGTTGCCGTACCTTCAGAGATCACCGGGGGTGCCGTAAATGCGCCCGCGGCTCTCCAAGGCAACAACGGACTGAAACTGCTCAGTTCGAGGTGCCGGTGTGATCGGCTCAACGCGCTGCGGCGTAAAATTGAGTTGGCGGGGTGTCAGGAACTATTTAGCCTTGCGGCTCAACATTCTCTCAGACTTGCATTTGCGCCAAGGTGCGTTCACGCCCCCGCGCACCGATGCCGATGCCGTGATTCTTGCGGGCGACGTGGCGCGCCCTGAGCAGGCGATCGCGTGGGCGCGCGCATTCCGCCAGCCGGTCATTTACGTCCTTGGGAACCATGAGTTCTATGGCAGCAGCTTGCCCACGGCGCTCGCCGAGCTCCAAAACCTCGCGGGTGGCACGGGTATTCGCGTGCTCGACCGGCAGGCGCTGGTACTGGATGGGGTGCGCTTTCTGGGCGCCACGCTCTGGACCGATTTTATGCTCGCGGGTGAGGGTGCTGCGCGTGAACGGGCGATAGCCGAGGCTACGCGACTTGTGCGCGATTTCAGCGTGATCGATTCCACAGAAAATCCAGGCACGAAGTTCACGCCGCCCGAATCCATCCGGGTGTTCCGCCAGCACGCGAAGTGGCTCAGGCAAGAGCTTGCTGAGCCCTTTGACGGACCGACCGTGGTGATCACGCATCACGCACCCTCACCGCGCAGCGTTCATCCGCGATTTACGGGCTCGCCGTTGAACGGCGCCTTCGTTTCGGACCTCGAGGCGCTGATGGGTGGGGATCGCGTGGTCCTCTGGGTGCACGGGCACACGCACGACAGCTTTGATTACACGGTGCGTGGCACCCGGGTGGTCTGCAATCCGCGCGGCTACGCCCGCGACGGTGTCAACGAGAACGCGTTCTTCGACCCAAGACTGGTCGTGGACGTCGGCCGGTAAACGGCGGCGCACTCTGGGGAGTGCGCCGCAGATTTGTATCAAAGATCCAGACGACCGGCGTGTCCGATATCAGTCGTTCTGCCCAAACTTGGCGATATCCTCGGGCACCGCTTCGCCGGAGACCACCGCATCTTTTCCCTGCACCATTTTGCGGATGTCCTCGACGACCGCGGGGTTGGCCAGCGTGGTCACGTCGCCCACGTCACGGCGGTTGGAGATGGAGGCCAGCACGCGCCGCATGATTTTGCCCGAGCGCGTCTTGGGCATGTCGGGTACGACGTAAACGTGCTTGGGGCGTGCAAACCGGCCGATGATCTCTTCGTTCGCCTTGATGATCCGGTTGATGGTGTCGGGCGTGCCTTCATGCCCCGGCTTGAGAGCCACGTAGATTTCAGGCATGCGTCCCTTGATTTCATCGGTTACCGGCACCACCGCGGCTTCGGCGACATCCGGAACCGTCAGGCAGGCGTTTTCGATCTCCTTCGTGCCCAGGCGATGCCCGGCGACGTTGATGACATCGTCGATGCGGCCCAGGATCCGGAAGTAGCCGTCGGCTGCCAGCATCGCGCCATCGCCGGCCATGTACGGCCAGTCGCGCCAGTCTTTGCTGTTCGGATTCTTGCAATAACGCTTGTAGTAGCCGTTCACGAACCGATCGGGATCGCCCCAGATGGTTTGCATGATGCCCGGCCAGGGATTGCGGATGCACATGTTGCC
>NZ_DATEJY010000110.1:0-10417 GCF_035277725.1 Dyella sp.
TTGCTTGTTTAAGCGAAATGGCTAAAAAGCTCGTCGTCCCGGCGAAAGCCGGGACCTAGCGACTTGCGGATACTCAAAGGCACTGGACCCCGGCGTTCGCCGGGGCGACGAGTCGCTAGCTTTGAATTTGCTGGGAAAAAAGGGGCTTCGGTTGAGTTGCAGATGTTTGCCTGGAGCGCAGCGAATTTTCCCGGACAGCAATGCGCTTTCGCGGGAATGACGGCCTTGGGGGATTTGCAGGTCGGGGTGAAAAACCCCGACATCGTCATCGTGATCGGCATGGCGATGTTGGGGCTCGCGTTCGCTCCCCCAACCTGCATTCATCGAATTACTGCGCGAACTCGTAGTAATCCACGCCCAGATCCTGAAACGCCGCTTCATACGTGTCGCCGGTGCGGGCGATCACGAACTGATTGACGGGCGGGCAATCCAGCGCAACGTCCTGGCCATCGTGCATGGCTTCGTATTGCTCGCGCGTGAGATCGGTGGATTCGGCCAGCGCAGCACGGAAACCGATCTTCGCCGCGGCTTCGCGCCAACCCGGCACCACGCGCAACGGAATCGCTTCGGAGGCATCGCCACTGCCATAGCCGATGGCGTAGAGCTTGGCATCGGTCCATTCCACGTTGTTTTCCAGCGCCTGTTCGAAACCGGCGGCAATCCACGCCGGCAAGGCGGCGGTGTAGAGATTGCCCAGTTCCATCGCCCAATCGGTGCCCAGGTTCACGCGCGTGGTCAGCAATTGCTGGAACGCGGGACTCTTGCGCGCCACGCCCGACAGCTTGGTGGTGAGCGGATGCGCATCCTGCGGCGCTTCGGCGTGCGCGCCCTGGCTCAGGAATTCGCCGAACAGGTCCGGCGTATTGCGACATTCGTCGATCACGCCTGCCGGCGACACGCCGGCCTGCTCGCACAGCGCCTGGAAGTCGGCGTTGGGTTGCGGCGCACGCGCGAGGGCGCGGGCGTAGATAAAGGCCAGCGCCTGCAGCGGCATCATGTGATACGGGCGATGGAAGAACAGGCCCTTGGCGCCGTCCAGGAAGTCGAGATCGGAAACGCCCAGGCGCTGGATCATCGCATCGGTTGCCTGGCCCACTTCGTCGAGGTAGGCGAAAGTGGAGTACTTGCCGCTGAAGATCGGGAAGTCGTGCAAGCGGCGATGACGCTGGCCGTATTCCTCGTGGAAATAACGCAGCAACGGCTTGCGGAAATCCGGGCCACGAAAATCCGAAGCGCTGCCGGCGTGGGCCAGATCCACTTCGAACAGCCTCGGTTGCGCTTCCACCAGCATCGCGACCGCGCCGGCGCCTTGCGTCTGCTCGCCGCTGGAGCCGCGTTCGTAGGCGGCGATATCGCTGCACACCACGATCGCCTGGCGACCGTTGGCATCGAACGCTACGTAGCGCAGCGCGCTCTTCAGCGCGTACACGCCGCCAAGGCAGGCATGCTTGAACTCGGGCACTTCCATCTGGCGCGACAGGCGCGGAAGGCCAAGACGTTCCAGTTCGCGATCGACCATGCCGCGCACGATCACCGCGCCGGCGGAGTTGTCCTTGCTGCTTTCGGTACCCAGCGCAAGCTGGCCGACGTTGCGCGGATCGATGTTGTATTGCTGGATCAAGCGCAGCACGGCGGTGGCCGCCATGGTGTAGGCATCTTCATACGGCGCCGGCTGACGGAAGCTGCGGCCGACCACGGCCTGCACTTTGTCCCAGGAATTTCCCGTCCATTCGCACCAGTCACGCAGGGAGACGCGCGGGCGGGGCACGTACAGGCTCATGCCGCTCACGCCAGGATTGCGTCGTGCTGCCGTATCGTTCGCTGTATTCAAAAGCTGGGTCCTCGATGGTGTCGGAGCAACTCGGACGCCATGCCTTCGCCATGCACGCTTGAGCGCGCAAATGGCGAGGGCATGGAGGGCGCGTGGCAGGACGGTTTCTTGAAACGATTGAAACCGCCCGGGCAGGGGTAGGCGCGCGCCCGGCCGATCCACAAGATTTTAACCACGTTGGCTTTCAGCAAGTCGACTTTTGGTTGCACATGCATCCGTCAAGTGCTTTTTGCACTGCATCGTGAACAATGCGGGATGCTTGTTACCAGGCGCTGATGACCGCCTCCGGTTCCGCAAAGGGCCGGGTGCTGTGCTGCGCGGCCAGCCAATCGCGGTAGCCGCTCATCCAGTGCTTCAGTCCGCTGATGTAGTTCGACAGCGCGGGCCCGGCGCTTTCCTTGACCGCTGCGGCGGTGTGCATGAAAGCGTCCAGTTCGGTGCGGATGCGCTCGCTGACGCGGTCCACGCTGTGCTGCAGCGAGTAGCCCTGGCTGGTGTAGAGCGCCACCGTGTTGCGGCGGGGCGCCGATTGGCGCACGTCCATGCCCAGATGCTGCACGTCGCTGCTCCAGCACACGATGCGATTGGTGTGCCGGCGCAATTGCTGCACGTTCAACCGATCGTATTCTTCCTGCGGCAACGGCAGGTCATTGGCGAAATCGATCAGGTAAAGGCAGGGATACAAGCCGCCGGCATGGCGCAGGATGGCTTCGTGCCGATGCGGCCGAGGTGCCTGCGCATGCGTGTGTTCAAGCATGCGCAGGCCGGCCATGCCCACCCACAAATGCATGGCGTGGGCGAAGCGTTCGAATTGCGCGCCCGACATGCTGGAACGCAAATCCCGGCACATGTCCGCCCAGGCCGCTTCGCCGTAAACCGGCTCGTTGCTGCTGCGGCCGGCGTCGAGTACGTCGATGACCGCGGTGAGATTGGAAATGGTGTATGTCGAGACCTTTTCGGTATTGCCCACGAACCAGTCGTCGACCAGGAAATACCAGGCGTAGAAATTGGCGATCGTCTGCAAGCGCTCCATCGATGCATACGGATGGCAACGCGCCGCCAGCCAGCCGAATTTCGCCCGCGCCAGGCGTGCGCGGTAATGCTCGTTGGGAATCAGGCCGTATTGCACCAGCCATTGATGCATGCGGGCTTCCACGAACGGTGCATGCGGCGAGCAGGCGCTGGCCCACGGGTAATGCAGGTTCGGCATGTGCAGTCCGCTCGACGGACGTTCGGCCGGCGCTGCAAACGCTGAACTGACGGGCCTGAGGTATTCGCTGTAATTCATGGCGGCTCTCTCCGTGAGAGAAACGAGCACAACGCAATGATCGGCAAAGTGCGGCAGGAAAACCGTATCGATCCGCTGCTGAAATTTTGGATGACGGGCGAGAAGCAAATAGCCCGGCAGCGGTATCACGGTAGAACGCGTTTACCAGGCGCCTGGTGGGAGGCGTCGCCAAAATGACCCAGGGGGAGGCAGTGCAGGCTGCCCGCCGGCCCCTGTATCCGGCGGTTTACACATGTGAAAGCCTAGGCTCGGAAACGTGATGGGGCCGTGAATTTAGACGGTTAAGTGGTTTGATTCTTGGGGGAAATGGCTTGCGTAGGCTGGGATGAAATCCCCGCTTCTCTGAGCTCCATGCTGGGATTTCATCCCAGCCTACGCGACCCGCGCGAACAGCACGCCATGTCCGGGCAATGCCAGCTGCCCGTTCTGCAACACACCTTGCTGCAAGCCGTGTCCATCCAGTGGCGTGACGGTGTCGAACGCCTGCAACGCCACCGTCTGCGGCTGCTTGCCAAGATTGAACACCGCCAGCACCTGCTCGCTGCCATCATTGCGCACGAAGGCCAATACCGGTTCGGGTACGTCCAGGAAACGAATGTCGCCGCGCTGAAGCGCCGGTTGCGCCGCGCGCCAGCGCATGAAGCGGCGGAAACCTTGCAGCACCGAATTTGGGTCGGCTTCCTGGTGCGCCACGGCCAAGGTCTTGTGCGTCTCGTCGATTGGCAGCCACGGTGCTACGGTGCTGAAACCGGCGAACGAACTGTCGTTCCACGGCATCGGCGTGCGGCAGCCATCGCGGCCTTTGAAGTTCGGCCAGAAGGTGATGCCGTAGGGATCGCGCAGCGCCTCGAAGGGCACCTCGGCTTCGGTAAGGCCGAGTTCTTCGCCCTGATACACGCATACCGAACCGCGCAGCGAACACAGCATGGCGGTTAGCAGGTTTGCCAATCGCGGCGAAGCATTGCCATTGCCCCAGCGCGTGAGCACGCGCTCCACGTCGTGATTGGAAATGGCCCAGCATGGCCAGCCTTCGCTCACTTGCGCTTCCAACTGCGCCACGGTTTGGCGAATGTACGCAGCACTGTAGTCGCTGCTGAGCAATTCGAAACTGTAGCCCATGTGCAGGCGTTGGCCGCGCGTGTATTCGGCCATGGTCGCCAGCGAATCTTCCGAGGAAATTTCCCCAAGCGTCACCGCGTTGGGATAGCGATCGAGCAACTCGCGCAGGTCCTCGAGAAAATCAAGATTTTCCGGCTGCGTGTTGTTGTAGAGGTGATACTGGAACGCGTACGGATTGTCCGGGCTGAAACCGCGGCCGACGCGTTTTTCCTTCGGCTTGGGCGGATTGTCACGCAGCTGTTTGTCGTGGAAGCAGAAGTTGATCGCATCCAGGCGCAAGCCATCCACACCTTTGTCCAGCCAGAAGCGCACGTTGTCGAGCACTGCGGCGCGCACGTCCGGGTTATGGAAATTCAGATCCGGCTGCGAGGCGAGAAAGTTGTGCAGGTAATACTGGCCGCGCCGCGGCTCCCACTGCCACGCCGAGCCGCCGAAGATCGACAGCCAATTGTTGGGCGGGCTGCCATCGGGCTTGGCATCGGCCCATACGTACCAATCCGCTTTTGCATTGCTGATGCTCTCGCGGCTTTCCTTGAACCACGCATGCTGGTCGGAGGTGTGGCTGAGCACCTGGTCGATCATCACTTTCAGGCCAAGGCTATGTGCCTTGGCGAGCAGGCGATCGAAATCCTCCAGTGTGCCGAACAGCGGATCGACGTCGCGGTAATCGGCAATGTCATAGCCGAAATCGGCCATCGGCGAACGGAAGAACGGCGCGATCCAGATCGCATCCACGCCCAGGCTCGCCACGTAGTCAAGACGCTGGATGATGCCCGGCAGGTCGCCCACGCCGTCGCCATTGGTATCCAGAAAACTGCGTGGATAGATCTGATAGATGACGGCGCCGCGCCACCAGGATGCATCGGTCATGTGAAACGCTTTCCTTAGTGAATCCGAAACGCGCCGGATCTGCTTCGCTCCTTCGGCAAATAACGCCACGGATGCCAGGTTCTTTCTTCGCCGTCATTCCCGCGAAAGCGGGAATCCATGGTGCTGTTCCGCAAGAGCGTAAATGGATTCCCGCTTTCGAGGGAATGACGGCGACGCAAGGAATCCCCATGCACCAGGCGAACGTTCCCGGTAGGACGCAGAGCTTGTCGGCGAGGTGCAGCTTAGTCGCGCCATTCTGCGTGCTCGCAGGATTTGCATACGTATTCATTCGTGCTGCGGTTGCGGCATGAAGCGTGTCTCGAGTGCTCGCGCTTGCGCGAGTTGCTATGTGGATGCTGCATGGAATTCCCGCACTACCGCCATTTTTCCGGGTTCCTGCGTTATCGCGCGTGCGCACTGCAGGCGTTTGCTGCGCTGCGATGAGTGCCATGCATAGGCGGATATGAATACGTATGCATGATGTGCTCTGCTTGGAAAAGCGCGCCCTACCATGCATTCCACGCGGCAGGTCTCAAGCCTGCATGCAAGTTGCCGTTGCAGCCAGCAGCAAGCGCTGCGGCGGCAAACGATCAAGAAGAGGCGCCTACAAAAAATGGTTTTGGGGAGGAGGGGAAAGTGATACTCAAGCGTAATGTGTTGGTGATGGCTCTGGCTTCGGCGGGTCTCACCATGGCTTTCGGTGTGCAGGCAGCGACCGGTGACACGGGTGCGCAGACGACGCCCGGTACGTCGCAGCAGCAGAGCACGGCCAGCAACAACACCGGCAATGGCACCACCAGCCAGGCCACCACCAATCCAAAGAGCCAGCAGGAACTGGCCAAGAGCCTGTCCACCGTGACCGTGACCGGCTTCAGCAGCAGCGTCGAGAAATCGATCGACTACCAGCGCTATGCCGACACCATCCAGAACGTGGTCACCGCGGCGGATATCGGCGGTTTGCCGGATCAATCCATTGCCGACTCGTTGACGCACCTGCCGGGCGTGTCGACCGAACGCATCGCTGGCATGTCCTCGCAGATCAATATCCGCGGCCTGTCGGGCGATTTCATCCAGACGACGCTGGACGGCCGCGAGCAGCCGTCGACCAGCGGCACCAACTACATCCAGTTCGATCAGTATCCGTCGGAGCTGATCAACATGGCGACGGTGTACAAGACCTCGCAAGCATCGCTGATCACCGGCGGCGTCGCGGGCACCATCGCATTGCAGACGGCCAATCCGCTGGAAAACAGCAAGGCGCAGTCGCTCAATGTCGATGCGCGCGGCAGCTACGACGGCCAGGCGCACGACGTGCCGGGTGCCAGTCCGAACGGCTATCGCTTGAGCGTGGCCTACCAGGGCAAGTTCCTCAACAACACCTTGGGTGTTGGCCTGGGCTTTGCGGATCTGTATCAGCCGCACGTGTCCGAGCAGTTCGTGGGCGAAGCGTCGGATGGCAGCCTCTATCAGTTGAACAACAACTCACCGCAGAAGGCATATCTGCCGGAGGGTTATCAGCTGCAACAGAACGGTGGCGAAGAGCGTCGTCGTGGCTATCTGGCCACGGTGGTATGGCGCCCGACCGATGAGCTGCAGCTGACTTCGGACACGTTCTTCTCCAAGTTCAATAACAGCTCGTTCGGTTACGGCCTGCGTTCGCAGAACTTCTATGGCAACAACGCGCAGATCACCAACCCGGTGTTGAGTTCACTGGGTACGGTGATCGGCGGCACGGTGTCCACCAATCCGCCGGGTACCGGTGGCAATCAATTTTCCAACGAGACCACGGCCGACAACTACACCACCAACACCAGCGTGTTCTCCGGGGGTCTGAACCTCAAGTGGAATCATGGCAACTGGCACGTCGATTCCGACATCTCGCTGTCGCGCGCCACCAGCAACGAGATCAACGTCGACACCACCGCCGATCCCTATACCGGCCTTGGCACCAGCAGCCCGCAGCTGATGGCGCAGTCGACGACCTTCCAGTTCAAGGGCCGCAATATCGGTGACGTGTCGCTGGCCAATCCGGGCCTCTACACCAACCTCAACGACATGGCGTTGTCGCGTTACGGCGTGTATCCGTACATCTATCACGACCGCGACAAGGCGTTCCGCACCAGCGTGCAGTACGACCTGCCGAACAACCCGGTGTTCTCGGCGATCGAAGCGGGTGTCTACCTCAACAACCATCAGTACAACGCAGACCGCGAGGCCTACGTGTACGGTTCGGAGTGGAATACCTCGCCGGTTCCCGGTGAGCCGCCGCTGACCATTCCTGCATCCGCGGCACAGGTCACGTGCTGGAAAGGCAAATTCAGCGGCTTCCCCTGCTTCCTGACGCTCAACGGCCCGGCGATTCTTGCCGCGCACGGCATCAGTGCCAACCCGGTGAAGAACATTACCGATCAGAGCTGGACGTACATCCAGAGTGGTTCGGTGGCCGAGCGCACGCGCGATGTGTTCCTGATGGGCGATATCGATGCGCAGTTGTTCGGTCACGAGTTGACCGGCAACGTCGGTGTACGCGTATCGCACCAGTCGCAGTACAGCGATGGCCTGCAGCAGGTGGGCAATGGTGCGGGTGTGCTGATCGTTGACGGCAACGGCAAGACCAGCATGGACTATGCACCGATCCGGCTGGGCAAGACCTATACGGATTACCTGCCGTCGATGAACCTGATCTATCACTGGACCGACAACGACCAGACGCGCTTCGCCGCGGCCAAGGTGCTGTCGCGTCCGCCGATCAACACCATGCTGGCCGGTGCCGGTTCATGGGTGTCCAATGGCCAGTACAACGTGTGGGGCAGCACCAGTCCGCTGCTCAATCCGTTGCGCGCCACGCAGTACGACCTGGATTACGAGCACTATTTCGATGATTCCACCGGTGCGGTGACGGCCGGCGTGTTCTTCAAGAAAGTGGATTCGTTCATCCAGACCGTTACCTACAACAACTTCGACTTTGCATCGGTCGGCATCACCGTGCCGAACGATCCGACCACCGGCAAGCCGTACGCAAACGGCCAGTACCAGACGGCCTTTAACGCCAAGGGTGGCGATGTGCGCGGCGTGGAAGCGTCGTTCACCAAGACTCGTTTCTTGCCGGGTATCTGGTCGGGTCTGGGCTTCGACGCAAACGTCGCGTTTACCAACAGCAACGTGCACAACCCCACCAATCTTGCCGGTCCCACCACCTATATCGGTCTGCCGGGCTTGTCCAAGCGCGTGGCGAGTGCGGCGGTGTTCTACGACAACGGCACGTTCTCGGCTCGTCTGTCGGCAAACTATCGCTCGTCGTTCCTCTCCAACACGCAGATTGCGGTAACCAATCAGCTGGTGACGTTTGCGGCCGAAACGGTGTACGACTTCCAGGCCTCCTACAACATCACCAAGCAGCTGAGCGTGGTCTATCAGATGCTCAATCTGAGCAATCAGCCGACCAAGACGTACTTCGGTGGCAATCCGCAGCAGACCGGCACCATCCAGTACTTCGGCCGCACCAGCTACCTGGGCGTGAACTTCCAG
The DNA here is from genome assembly GCF_035277725.1 of Dyella sp. Classification (GTDB taxonomy): domain Bacteria; phylum Pseudomonadota; class Gammaproteobacteria; order Xanthomonadales; family Rhodanobacteraceae; genus Dyella_B. Next base: position 8,637 of record NZ_DATEJY010000110.1, read on the forward strand.
CTGTAAACCCAGCAAAGTGCCGGGCACCCTCCCGTGGTGCCCGGCACGTTCCCCCGGCCCGGTTCCGTGGATGATTGTGGAATCGGGTCCCTTTTTTCCAGCACGACCTGGTGCGACCCGTTTCGTCGTTTCCCGACCTCGTTGCGCGGCCGTGCCGCCGCGACGACACTCCATCCCCGGGAGGCGACTTCTATGCCTAAGTTCAGAGCCTTTTTACGTTCCTTCGCGATATGCGCCGCGCTGGCGCTGCTGTCGGTGCCGTCGCTTGCACAAGACAAAACAGCCGCGGCGAAGCCGGCTGCGCAAGCGTCCGGCGTCTACTACGAAATCTTCGTGCGCGCCTTCTATGACACCAACGGTGATGGCATCGGCGATCTCAATGGCGTCACCGCCAAGCTCGACTACATCAAGTCGCTCGGTGTCAGCGGCATCTGGCTGATGCCGATCAATCCGTCGCCGACGTACCACGGCTACGACATCACCGATTACGAAGGCATCAATCCGCAGTACGGCACGCTGAAGGATTTCAAGACGCTGCTGGCCGAAGCGCACAAGCGCGGCATCACGGTGGTGATGGACATGGTGATCAACCACACCAGCGATCAGCATCCCTGGTTCAAGGCGGCGTTGAACCCTGAGGATCCGCATCACGACTGGTATCTGTGGGCCAAGCCCGGGACGGATTTGCAGGCGATCAGCGCCGTGGGCGGTCCGGCGTGGCATCGTGCATCGAATGGCGCGTATTACGAAGGCACGTTCACCGGCGCCATGCCGGATCTTAATTACGACAACCCGGCCGTGCGCAAGGCCATGATCGACGTGGGCCGCTTCTGGTTGCAGCAAGGTGTGGACGGGTTTCGCCTGGATGCCGCACAGCACATCTACGACGACCTGCGCAGCGACATGAGCGATCCGATCGCGTTGCAGAAGAACGTGCGCTGGTGGGCCGAATATCGCCATGCATTGGAAGCGACCGATCCGCACGTGTGGCTGGTGGGCGAGGTGTCCCGGCAGAACCCGGATGACCTGACGCCGTACATGGGGCCGCTCAACACCGTTTTTGATTTTCCGCTTGCGGCGCAGCTGATCGGAAGCGTGAGCCAGGAACGCAATCTCGGTATCGGGCGTGGCTTGGAATTCACCTATGCGGCGTATCGCCAGCATGACCATGGTGCATTCGACGATGCGCCGTTCCTCTCCAATCACGACCAGCAGCGCGTGATGAGCCAGCTGGACGACAACATGGCGCACATGCGCCTTGCTGCTGCCTTGCTGCTGACGCTGCCCGGCCATCCTTTCATTTATTACGGCGAAGAACTCGGCATGCAGGGCAGCAAGCCCGACGAGAATATCCGCGAGCCGATGCGCTGGTATCGCAACGGCAAGGGTCCGGGCACGGCCAGTTGGAAGGATTGGAGCACCACCGACGACGCGGCAGTGTCGGTACAAGCGCAGGATGCCGATCCGGCGTCGCTGTTGAATCTCTATCGCACGTTGATCAGCTGGCGCCGGCAGGTGAGTGCATTGCGTGACGGCGTGCTGCGCAACGTGCCGATCAGCGATCCGCATGGACTGGCTTACATCCTGCAGGATGCGCAATCGCGCGTGCTGGTGGTGCACAACCTGTCGCGCGATGCCCGCACATTCGAATTGGGCAGCGATGCGCAAGTGTCGTCCGTGCTGTTGCAGAGCAATGGTGGTGTGGTGCTGGCGAAGGGGAAGTTGACGCTGCCGCCGTATACGACGGCTGTGCTGCGATGAACGTCGGTCGGCCCAGAAGT
>NZ_DATEJY010000111.1:0-22672 GCF_035277725.1 Dyella sp.
CTGCCGGTGTTTTTTGAAGTGGGCTTTGTGCTGCTGATTCCGCTTGCCTTCAATATCGCCCGGCGCACCGGCACGCCGATCCTGATGATCGGCTTGCCGATGGCGGCCGGTTTGTCCGTCGTGCATGGCCTGGTGCCGCCGCACCCCGCCGCGCTGATTGCCGTCACGGCCTATCACGCGGATATCGGCAGGACCATTGCGTATGCGTTGCTGGTGGGGTTGCCGACGGCGGCGATCGCCGGTCCCTTGTTTGCACGATGGATCACGCGTTACGTCAGCGCCGATCTGGAGCATCCGCTCGCCAGGCAATTCCTGGAGGCCGATGACCCGTCGCGCGAACTGCCCGGTTTCGGCATCACGCTGCTCACCATCCTGCTGCCGGTGCTGCTGATGCTGCTCGGCAGCCGGGCCGATGCGCTGGCCGCACCCGGCAGCCTGGCGAACGACGTGCTCGCCTTGCTCGGCAACTCGGTGATGGCGGTATTGCTCGCCACGCTGCTGAGCTTCTACACCTTCGGCAAACGGCGCGGTTTCAGCCGCGAGGCGGTGCTGGCTTTCAGCAACGACTGTCTCGCGCCCACCGCCACGGTGGTGCTGGTGATCGGCGCCGGCGGCGGCTTCGGCCGCATCCTGATCGACTCGGGCATTTCCGACGCCACCATCGCCGCGACGCAGTCGGCGCATCTGTCGCCGCTGCTGTTCGGCTGGCTGGTCGCCGCGCTGCTGCGCATTGCCACCGGTTCGGCCACGGTTGCCATGAGCACCGCCTGCAGCATCGTTGCGCCGATCGCAGCAGCGGCGGGCAATACCATGCACCCTGAGTTGATGGTGCTTACCACCGGCGCCGGTTCGCTGATCCTTTCCCACGTGAACGATGGCGGTTTCTGGATGGTGAAGGAGTTCTTCAACATGTCGGTGACGCAGACGCTGAAGACGTGGACGGTGTTGGAGACGATTATTTCCGTGGTGGCGCTATTGCTGACGTTGGTGGTGTCGATGGTGGTGTAGGTTGGGGTGCGAACCCCAACATCGTGATGCGTGGGAGACAACCATGTTGGGGTTCGCACCCCAACCTACGCGCTGTTACGCGGCTCTGTTGGTGATAATGCGCCGCACCTTACCCCTGAACTTTTGTTCGGCCTGCCACAGGTCATATTGCCCCTGCATGCCAAGCCAAAGTCCAGGCGTTGTACCCAATGCTTTGGTAAGACGAATATCCATCTCCGGGCTAATAGCTGCTTTGCCATTCAACACGCGATACAACGTGCCACGATCCACGCCGAGGCGGTCGGCAGCTTCTGTCACGCTGATTTCGGTGAGCCATTCACGCAGGACTTCACCGGGATGTGCGGGGTCGTGCATTTTTGGCATGTCGTTTCTTAGTGATAAGTCCTGTAATCAACTATCGCGTGTTGGGCCACACGCCACAAGCGCGTAGGTTGGGGTGCGAACCCCAACATTGTCATTTCCAAGCGCGCTCGACTACCTTGCAGCTAGCTCTGTCAACAACATCGTCCTTACATATCTCGTTAGCGTATATGACTGCTGCATTCATTGCCGCGGTCGCGTACCTGGCTAACTCATGGCCTCGTAGTCGGAGTGGGGTCGCCGTCGGCATAGTTGGAAGACGTCTCGATGAGCGCTACTGAACTGAGAGGATAAAACTGTTGCGCCCAGCCACGGAGTTTTCCAATCGGACCGTCTCCACTATTGAGTCTGGGGTGATGATGATATTTTTTGTGGTGCCAAAGCGGAAAGTCTTTATATACGTCCTTGACAATGGCCCAAAGGAAACTGTGCCTCAGCGTCTTTTCGATCTGACTCCTCGCCAGCCTCCGTATCGGGCCAGGAAGCCAGGATGGCTCTGGAGCTTCTACGCTTGCTGCCAAGGTGAGGCGCATGCGCCATGGGGCAATCGGAGTTGGCAGCGCGAAGACGGCAGTACGGATCTGGAGGCGGGGAGTTTCCAGGATGAGCCTGGACCCACCGATTCCCATCATGTGGATAGTAGTGTCATAGATTTGCGTGCCCAGGAGGGGGACGTACCGGGCGATCCGAAATCCCATGTGGCTGATCGGACCTTCGCTGATCATCGGAAACAACTCGCCCATGAATGTGATCTTATGAAGCTGAGGGAGGTGTCCATAGTCAACTGCATTCTCCATCACTTCTTGCGGATGACCGGCCAAATCGATCTTTCGGTAGTCAAGTGGATGTTTACCGACTTCAGGAAAGTCGGGCAGGTCCCAGGATGGAGGCTGGTCGTTGTGGTGATGCCAAACCCAAACGATTCCATAGGCTTCCTTGGCATGCAAAAGATGAAGCGAGGCTTTCGGCGGCGACCCATAGGGCGTATGAGCGCAGATGCCATCCGGCGCGAACTCAAACCTGTGGAATGGACATATCAATAGCTCCCCTTTGACAGTTCCGCCTGCTCCGAGATGGGCGCCCAAATGTGGGCAATAGGGGTGAATGGCCCGTATCGCGCCTGATTTAGTCCGGTAAATGACAATGTCCTCACCCATGAACGGCACGGTCTGAATTGTCTCAGCCTTCCACTCCGTGGATAGTCCGACACAGAACCATCCATCCGGATACGGAAGCCATGGAGGTGCCACCTCGTTGCCGGGGCGAGCTGCCCATCTTGGGTCGGGTAGGTAGGTTCGGAGCTTCACTTTGCCACTCCCGGCTTCCTTCAATGCACCGTTGGGGGTGAGCCTCATGACGACGGCGATACTTGATCAGTGTTGCCTTAATCGGAGTCTGGTTTGGTCACCATGCTGTATCCGATAGCGTGTGACTCAGCGCCAGTCACATGGCTCCAGCCCTGTTCGATCCAGTCGTCGGGAACAATATGCAGCGCGGTTGTTCTGGCCCAGCGCAGAGGAACATAGGAAAGCAAAGTGCCGGCGGTCGCATACCGTAGAAGAAATTCCTTTTCCCTATCGGCCAGATCATCGGCATGAATCAGATCAAGCTGTAAATCACGAATCAGGCCCAGTCCGGTATCAACTTTTTCCCGACGGGTCCCGGGGAGATATCGGTAAATATCTGCGGTTTCATCTTCTGAACGATGCCGGATCCCACTGTGCAGGTCGAAAGCGACAATACCAATCTCAAGGCTTTCCCTTACTCGCGGCGCAGGAATGGAGCGAAGATCTATCCCCGCTGCTACAGCACACAGAAGCATCACGCCGTAAAAGCATCCTTCGGCATCACGCCATCGCAGATACTCGCGGTAATTATCAACGTTGAGGCGAAGCTGATCGGCCACACCAGCGATCCCCCTGTCCACCCGCTGAGAGGCCAGGGTATCTACTTGCACCCGTAGTGCGGTTTCCATAGCGTGATGTTCCCAGTCAGCTGCGGTGGCGAAGGCAATGCGCAGCCACTGATGGACAGTGTGACCAAAGAGAAAGCGGTCGAACACATCCCCGTAGTGATGTCCGGCAGCGTATGAGTCGTTGATCGCAGTCAATGCCGCTAGCGCCGCCAGTGCGGCACGATCCCGATCCGGTGGTCCGGTCGGCGCGATCGTCTCCAACATCTGATAGCCCACCTCGATTGCTTCCTTGTCCACTTGTTCGTTGATCCACCAAGGATGGGGAGTCAGGTGGCTTTGAGGGTTAGAGGGAGTGGCAAGGGCAAGCTGTTTCGTTCTTGTGCCATCTACGGCTGCGCGGCGCCTTGCCCCCACAGGATCCGCCCAGGACCCTTCTTCTTGCAGCCAGCTGTCGCGTGAGCCGGGTTCATGATGCGGGCAGCTCATCGGACGTCCTCCTCCCGGCGAGCGACGATACTGAACGCGGCAACCTGACCCGTGCTTAGGACGACATTCATGTTCGACACGACGTCGTGAAGTTCTTGCAAGACGGCAGTCGGTGGTCCTTCTGGAAAGCTGCGGTCGATATTGCGTTGGATATCGGTGAACCAATGAATAGTGTCTTCTATGGAGGGCAAAATGCGAGTGTCTGTCACCGTAAATCCGTTTGCCGTGAGGAGATCATTGATCTGTTTCGGTGATTTGCGATATCCACAAGCAATCCGATCAACGGTGTCTTCAATGGCTGATGCATAGGTATCTGGATCAAGGTAGAGGATCTCGGCTATCAACACGATCCCGCCAGTCTTGACGCGTTGACGTAGAAGAACGTGCACCTGCTTCAAGACCTCGGGAGTGAAATGGGCAATCGCTCCTCGGAGAATGACAAGATCATACTGTCGGGAAGGATTGGGCAGCAGATCGATGTCCTGAGCATTGCAGAGGTACAAGTTGACACGATCGGCGACTCCGGCGTCGCGAATAAGCCTGCTAGCCCATCGCAGCTGGCTCTCGCTGATATTGATGCCGTCCAGGGTTGGACATTCGGGAAAGCGCCGAGCGAGAGAACGGAGTACCGGTCCCCATCCACAACCAATTTCAAGGATTCGATCCACTGGCCGGGGCACATTGGCGAGTGCGATTTGCGCGTCGAGATATCGTTCTGCGGCTTCCTCCAGCGAGAGATCCATTCCGTCGTACACGCCGTGGTGAAAGAACATGGAGTCCCCCAGGACTTTGCGCCACAGCTCCGGGTCGTCAGAGTAGACGCGTGCCACGTTCCGAAGATAGGGGTCGCTGCGAGAACTCTTGACTGTCACGAAGTCTTGCCTGTTGATCAGCGTCATAAAGATCTCCACTTGATGGCCTTCCCTGTTCCTGTGGCCTTCTGGCAAGGAGTTTGATTTTTTTCAACCTGCTTACGGTAAAAACGATCAAAAACAATTTTTTATAACCGTGCAGGTAAAGTAATTGATGTTTAAAATAATAAAAATATATATTTGTTATTTTTAATATCTAAATTAAAAATATGCGTCATTTCATTTGTTTGGTTGGATCATGGAGGCTATAGATTGATGGATAAATAGCGTTTATTGTGTAAATGATGTGGAATAAAACGGTTCAAATATTATAAAATAGAACAGGGACGGGTTGATTTAAGTAAATAAAACGGTGACGGGTTAATTTAGAAACATGATTGGCGTTATTGCTCAGCCATTCGCAGCGAACCAGTCAAGCAAACTGTGTAGCTGCGGTTGTCGAAGCGCCTGCGATTGCCCGCGCCGATCGCCAAACATCGCCTGGTGAGCTGCTCCAGCAGATGGAGATTTGGGTATGAAAACGTGGGGAAACCTCAGGTGCGAACCCCCAACATGGTTGTCTCCCACGCACCACGACGTTGGGGTTCGCACCCCAACCTACAATTCGCCCCGCGATGCCAGCGCCTCGATCCTGTCCGCTGTTCTGCAGGCGATCGCCTGGATCGTCAGCGATGGATTCACCCCGCCTACGGTCACGAACACCGATCCGTCGCAAATCCACAAGTTGGGAATATCCCAGCTGCGGCAATCGGCGTTGACCACGCTGGTGCGCGGATCGCTGCCCATGCGGCAGCTGCCGTTGATGTGGCAGGTGTCGTCGGTTTCGCGCCAGATGTTTTTTGCGCCCGCGGCGGCGAGCGCCTTGTCCATGAAATCCAGCGCATGGTTGATCATGCGGCGGTCGTTGTCGCAGTACGAATGCGTGACGCGGGCGATCGGCAGGCCGTATTGGTCTTTCTCGTCGGCGAGGGTGACGCGGTTGCGTTCCTGCGGCAGGGTTTCGCCGACCATCTTCAAGCCGACTTGATGGTTGTAGTGTTGCATCTCCTGCAACAACGCCTCGCCCCACAGGCCGCGGCGGCTTTCGGTCATGGACCACAAGACGGGCAGCGGACCTTGCGCCATGTAGCAATAGCCGCCGAAGAAGTCCTTGCCTTCGTCGGTGTAGTTCCAGTGTTCGGTCAATGACAACGAAGGTGGTCCCTTGTAGGCGCGGATTTCTTCGTCCATCAAACCCCATACCGCCTGGTTGGATTGCACCATGAAATTCTTGCCGACCAGGCCGGAGCTGTTGGCCAGGCCATCGGGAAAACGGCCGGTGGCGGAGTTCAGCAGCAGGCGCGGCGTTTCGACGGCATAGCCGGCGACGACGACGTTCTTTGCGCGCTGGAATTGCCAGCGTCCCTCGCGGAAATATTCCACGCCCGTGCACAGGCCCGCATCGTTGACGACCACGCGGCCGACCATCGCCAGGTCACGGATTTCCGCGCCGGCTTGCACGGCGCGTGGAATCCATACGTTGAGCGTGCTCTGCTTGGCGTTGGTGGCGCAGCCGGAAACACAGAAACCACGATACGCGCAGGGATGCGCCAGGCCGCGCGGTGCAGAAATGGTGGCGAGCGGCGTGGGCGACCACTTGATGCCCATCGCTTCCGCGCCGCGTGCCAGCACCAGCGCGGCGGCATTCAATTCGTGCGCACGATAGGGATAGCGACCGCGGTGCGGGCCCCATGGGTAATTCACCGGCCCGGAGATTTTCAGCGCATCCTCGACCATGGCGTAGTACTGCCACATCTCGCGCCAATCCAAGGGCCAGTCCGCACCGTAGCCGAGCGCAGTGCGCGCCTTGAACCATTCAGGACGGAAGCGCAGCGACACCATCGCAAAGTGCACCATGCTGCCGCCGACCGCTTTGCCGCTGTTGTTGTTGCCGAGCTTGACCGGGTCTTCGCCGTCGCACAGTCGTTCATCGGTCCAGAACAGCTTTTTCTGGTGCGCTTCGTCGGATGCGAATTCTTCCAGTGGACGCCACCATGCACCGGCATCGAAGGCAACCACCTTGAAGCCTTTTTCGGCCAATCGGCAGGCAAGCGTACCGCCGCCCGCGCCGGTGCCTACGATGGCGAAATCCACCGCTTCATCCTGCGGGTATTCGCGCATCGGCATCCAGCCGCCGACACGGAGCACATCCGGCGCGCGGCCGTTCTTGCCGCGTGGTTCGTGTTGCGGATCAGCGGACACGGCGGTTTTTCCGGAAGGCTTTTAGTTCTTCTCCCGGCTTGGCTTCGGCCGGTTCCCACGGATCGCGGCGGTCGTAATACATGCGCACGTAGCCGCGCGGATTGGCCGGGCCGCCAAAACCGATCTCGTTCCAGGAATAGGGATGCGAGTAATACGCGCCGCAGATATCCGGCAAGATGCGCTGCGAAAAGAACAGCTGCGGATCCATGCCTTGCCAGAAGGCGCTGGCCAGTTCGCCGTGCTGGATCTGTTTCAACAACGCATTTTGATGGTCGCGTTCGATGCTCGCGAAGGGCAAGCCATGGCGGACTTTGCTTTCCTCATCCAGCGCAGTGAGGCCAATGCACCAGGCTTCGCGCAGCGGCGGCAGGCGCGCATAGCGAAAGCCATCACCGGCGTTCGCTTTCAGGCGCGTGTCGATCATGCCGGCCAGCGGCACCTGCGGGCGGTCCGACGGTTGCGGGATGATGCACGCGCACAGGGCTTCCAATGCCCGCCAACGCACCGCATCGAGACATTGCGGATCGGATGGCGTAGCCAGGCGCTGCTCGATCACTTTGCGTGTGATGTCGTCCCACGATGGCGTGTCGCGCCGTCGCAGCACGTCGTAACCGGGATAGCGCGAGGTATACAGATTCATCGCCGTTCCCTCTCTCTCAATCGCAACGCCGCCAGCCCGGCCAGTGCGAGCGCGGCGAAGCTCGGCGGCGCGGGCAAGGGTGGGCCGTTGTAGATGTTCTGGCTCCAATTGCGCCAACCGCCGTGATGGCGCGCCACGCCGCGGATATGGAATGCCGCACCGAGCCAGCCGATCAACCAGGTCAGCTGCAACGCCACGCGCGCGAGCCAGCGAGGTTGCGGTTTGGTGAGCGAGGCATGCAGCAACAATGCCGACGCTGCAGGCGGCACGCTCACTGGTGCGTACATTGCCTTGTGCTGGAACGAGCCGCGAAAATGCAGTAGCGCTGCTTCGCCCGCAGTGCCGGCAAGACCCATACCGCTCAACAGTCCCAAGGCCTTCCCTGCGGGCATGCCAAGCAGACGCGGTGATCGCGCAGGTTCATTGCGCAAACGTTCTGCGGCAGCGCCCAATGCGCCCGACAACAGCAACGCCGCCGGCGCGCCAAGCGGTGCTGCATAAAACAGGTTTTGCCAGCTCCAACCACCGGGGCGCTTCATCACGTTGTAGATGTGGAAGCCGGTGCCGGCAACGCCGGTGAGCGCGGCACCCCAGTAAATGGCGTGGCGCACCGCATGCGTGCGGGTGTTTTGATCGGCACCGCCGTGCAGTCCAGCCAGCAAGGAGAACGTGGCGACCACCGGCGGGATGTACATGGCCGGATTGGAAAACGAGCCGCGGTAGTGCTCCATCGCACTATCGGTGAGCACAGAGCAGGCGAGCAGGGCGGAGCTGCGGTTGAAGGCGCGCGAGGTTTCGATGTGCATGCGGCGCGCGGGTATGCGATGGCGGCGCGTGCCGGGTATGTAGCGGACAAGCGTTGCGGCAGCTGCGACGCCGGCTAGCGACCAGGCGATGGTGGGCCAGGATGGACGGTTGATCCTCATGGGTGATTCGTAGACCGGGATGCAGATCTATGTGCGTAAGCGTGCATCTGTCGCGTGCTGTGAAGTGCTCCCTCCCCTGCGATAGTAGGGGAGGGCTGGGGTGGGGTTGTGTGTGCTTTAGCGCGATGCAAAATGGTTCCGGGATGTGGCTCGTGGTGGCGTCCAACATCTCGCCGCTCGCTTCGCTCGCACCCCACCCTAACCCTCCCCTGCAAGCAGGGGAGGGAACCGTTTGCGGTAGCGATCGAGATCGACGCCGCACTCACTCTTTATCCTTATGCCCTGGCAACACCGCACTCAACACCTGCCGCGCCGTATCGCGCACCATGCTTCCTTGCTCCGGATCGCCCGCCATCAAGGTCGATGCAAACGCCTTCGCCTGCGCCAGCGTGATGTGCGGCGGCAGGGGCGGTATTTCCGGATCGGCCTTCACTTCGATCACCACCGGGCGATCGGATTTAAGCGCTTCATCCCACGCGGCACCGAGTCGCTCGGGATCGTCGACGTAAATGCCGCGCAAGCCGATCAATTCGGCAAAGCGGTGATAAGGAATGGAAGGAATCTCCTGCGATGCCTCGAATTTCGGATCGCCTTCCATGACGCGTTGCTCCCAGGTGACCTGGTTGAGGTCGGAGTTGTTCAACACCATGCAGATCCAGCACGGGCTGCTCCATTCCTTCCAGTACTTGGCCACTGTGATCAGCTCGGCCATGTTGTTCATCTGCATCGCGCCATCGCCGACCAGTGCAATCACCGGGCGTTGCGGATAGGCGAACTTCGCCGCAATCGCATACGGCACCGCCGCACCCATTGACGCCAGGCCGCCGGATAGCGAACACATCATGCCGCGCTGCACTTTCAAATCGCGCGCGTACCAGTTGGCGACGGAACCCGAATCGCTGGTGACGATGGCATTGGCGGGAATACGCGGCGAAAGCTCAGAGATCGTGCGCTGCGGATTCACGCCGTTTTCGGCCTTGGCCTTGGCGCGTGCATCGAGTTTCTTCCACCAATCGGCCGTCCACTTCTCGATGTTCTGGCGCCACGCGCGATCTTCCTTGTTATGCAGCAGCGGCAACAAAGCGCGCAGGGTTTCGGCACTGTCGCCGACCAGGTTCACTTCCATCGGATAACGCAGGCTCAGCATGTCGGCCTTGATGTCGATCTGCACGCCACGCGCCTGGCCTTCCTTCGGCAGGAATTCGGAATAGGGGAAGCCCGAACCGATCATCAGGAGGGTGTCGCATTCCATCATCATCTTGTAGCTGGGCTCGGTGCCGAGCAACCCGATCGAACCGGTCACCCACGGCAGATCGTCCGGCAATGCCGCTTTGCCGAGCAGCGCTTTTGCCGCACCGGCGCCGAGTTTTTCAGCCACGGCGATCACTTCGTCGGTAGCGCGCAATGCGCCGGCGCCGACCAGGAGCGCCACCTTCTTGCCCGCGTTGAGTACGTCGGCAGCGCGACGCAGTTGATCGTCATAGGGCACCGTCCTGGGCTTGTTGTAGCCAACGCCTGAATGCACCGTGCCGTGTTTTCGCCCCGGCGGTTCGAACGGAAGCTCCTGCAGATCGTTCGGCAACACGATCGCCGTCACCGTGTGCTGCCCCAGTGCAATGCGCACGGCGCGATCCACCATATGGCGCACTTGCGCCGGCACCGCGGCAGATTGAATGAAGGCGCCGGCAACGTCTTTGAACATGGCTGGCAGATCCAGTTCTTGCTGATAGTGGCCACCCAATGACGCGCGCGCCTGCTGGCCGGTAATCGCCAGCACCGGCATGTGGTCCAGACGTGCGTCGTAAAGGCCGGTGATCAGATGCGCCGCACCCGGCCCGGAGGTGGCAATGCACACGCCCAGCTCACCGGTGAACTTGGCATGCGCCGACGCCATGAATGCGGCCATTTCTTCATGCCGCGCCTGGATGAACTGGATTTTTCCGTTCGCGCGGTTCAACGCGCCGAACACACCGTTGATGCCGTCGCCCGGATAGCCATAGATGCGGCGAATGCCCCATTCGTGCAATCGCTCGACGATAAAGTCTCCGACAGTTGGCTTGCTCATGCGCTGAACTCCGGTTGTGCGTGACGCTGCCGAAGTAGCCGGGAATACGTGCAGCGTGCGTGGATGCCATGCGTCGTGATCGCGCGACGCGAGTCATCTGCGAACCTAGGCAGAGCGGTGTGCAGAGGCTGTGCAGCTTTTGTGGCTGAGGCATCACGTTTTTAGCCGGCAGGCTCAGCAGTTGCAGGCTGGGATGAAATCCCAGCAATGCATCCTGAAAGCATGCTGGGGTTTCATCCCAGCGTACGTGTGTCGCCAAACTCATTTGTAGGCATTTCATCCACGCACGTGCTGGAAAAATCCATCGCACCTTCCGTAGCGCGCGAAAAGAGATGTGGCGCTTACCACTCGAAGCCATCCTGCTCGGCGCCATCTGCCTGCTATTTGCCGGCAGCACATCGCTTGCGGAAATCATCGTTGCCACCCTCGCCGGTTGCATGGCGGCATGGGTGCACGCGCGGTTGATGCATCGCTCCGCATTTCGCTTCATCGGCACCCCACAACCGTTTCACATTCTGAAACTCGCCGCAAAAGGCGCGCTGCGTGACGTTCCGCAAGGCGCATGGCATGTGCTTGCCGCGATGTGGCGCCGGCGTTTTGGCAGGCAGGTGATGGAACCGGCGCCGCTGCTGGTGCGCGATACGGATGTGCGCGTGATTCCCAAGCGCCGCGCGCTGGCGATTCTGACGACATCCTTTGGTCCCTTGGCGTACACCATCGAAGCACACCACGACGCGTTGCGGGTGCACCGCGCCGAAGGGACGCGCAGGTCGGAGTAGCCGTATGTATTGGATAGCGATCTTCGCCTTGATGCCGCCACTGTTGGCCGGCTTGATCGTGGCGCGTCGCGGCGCGCTACGCACCCGGCCGCTGGCGATCCAGTTCATCAGCACGGTGGTGGCGATCATTTTTGTGCTCATCGCATTGGCGATGCAGCAGCCATCGTACGTCGACCTGGCGTTGGCGATGACCTTGCTGGGATTGCCGGGAACGCTCGCTTACACCTTCTACATGGAGCGCTGGATGTGAATACGCTGATCGCCATGGCGCTGGTGTTGCTGGTGGCATGTTGCTGGATGGCGGCGGCGGCTTTGCTGCGGCTTCCGCACGGCATGGATCGGTTGCACGCCGTGAGCTTTGCGCCGTTGGCGGCATCGCCGTTGTTGTTGATCGTGACGGGGCTGCAAACCGGCATGAGCCTCAGTACGGCAAAGGTGGCCTTTTTGTGGCTGGTCAATGCATTGGTCAGTATCGGTATTGCGCATGCCCTGGGCCGGCTGATGCGTCCGAGCAAAGGAGGGGAAGCATGAAATTCGCCGTGGCTGGTTGTTTGATCCTGGTGATGATCAGCGGCGCGCTGGTGGCGTTTACACGCAGGCCCGCGCGACAGGTGTTGATGATCAGCGTGCATGGCCTGTTCCTGTCAATGCTGTTTCTGCTGTTGCAGGCACCAGACGTGGCTTACTCGGAAATTGCCGTGGGCACTGCGCTGGTGCCGGTGATGTTTCTCACCGTGCTGGCAGCCACGCGCGGCGGCGGGCGCAGGAATGTGCCGCGATGAAGTACCGCAGAGCGCTGCGTTATGCCCTGTCCATCCTGGCGCTGCTCGTGCTGGCGCCGGCGGTGGTGCTGGTGGCGCTGCACATGCCGGCTTTCGGTGGTCAGCTGTTGGCGTACGGCGCCACCGTCAATGCACACGTGCCATCTATGCGGCAGGCCACCAATGTGGTGACGGCGATCATTTTCGACGTGCGCGGTGCGGATACGCTGGGCGAGGAATTTATTTTCGCGGCCGCCATCACCGGGCTGGCGGTGCTGTTGCGTGGCGGACGTGGCGAAGATGCCTCGCGCGAGCCTATCCATGCCGATGGACGCCAGCTGCCGGCGCGTAGCGAAGCGGTGGCGTTGCTGATTCGCTGGATGCTGCCGGCGACGATCGCGTTTTCGCTGTACGTGATGGCGCACGGGCAGCTTACGCCTGGCGGCGGCTTTCAAGCCGGTGCGATGCTCGCCTCGGCGTTGCTGCTGCTGTTCCTGGGCGATGGTTATCGCAGCTGGCGGCAAGTGGTGCCGCCGGTCGTGATGCAGCTATTGGAAGCGCTGGGCGCCGTCGGTTGCGTGGCGGTGGGTCTGTTGCCGATGCTGCTCGGCGCGGGCTTTCTGGAAAACGTGCTGCCGCAAGGCCAGCCGAAATCGCTCACCGGTGGCGGGCTGATTCCGCTGTTCAACGTGGCGGTGGGCATGGCGATCACCGGCGGCTTTGTCAACGCACTGGTGGAATTTCTGGAAGAAACGCGCGTGCCGAAGGAGGGCGATTCATAGTGTTGCTGCGTCTGCTGCCTTGGCTGGCTGCCGCCTGGCTGATGGCGATCGGCATCTACGGCATGATCACCAGCCGCCACTACGTGCACTTGATCGGCTGCCTGTCGGTGGTGCAGTCGGGTACGTACGTGGTGCTGCTGGCGATCGGTTTCGTTTGGCATGCCGGGCCGCCGATCTTTTATGACCATCCACCGGGAACGCCGGCCGTGGATCCGGTGATGCAGGCGCTGGTGCTTACCGACGTGGTGGTGGGCGCTGCCGTTTCGGCTTTGTTGCTCGCCTTGGCGCTGCAATTGCACAAGCGCCGCCAAACGCTCGATCCGGAAGAGCTGGAGCCCGTTCCTTGAACCCGCTGCAATGGATACCGATGCCGGTGGTGGTGCCGCTGCTGGCGGCAGCATTTGCCCTGCTGGCGGAAAAGCTGGTGCCGCGACGTGTGGTCGATGCCTTGGCGGTGCTCGTGTGCGCAGCGGTTTGTGTGGCATGCATGTGGCTGGCGCATGCATCCGCCCATGCCCCGCTGGCGTACTGGTATGGCGAATGGGGACCGACGCGCGGGCCGGTGCTGGGCATCAGCTTTGTGGTGGATAGTGCCGGCGCCGGCGCCAGTGCCTTTATTGCGGGCTTGTTTGCGCTCACCTTTTTGTTTGTGTGGCACTACTTCGAAGAAGTGCGTGCGCATTTCCATGCGCTGATGCTGATGTTCTGCGCGGCGATGATCGGCTTTTGCCTGACGCATGATCTGTTCAACATTTTCGTGTGGTTCGAGACGATGAGCGTGATTGCTTTTGCGCTCACCGGTTATCGCCTGGAAGACGCCGCGCTGGAAGGTGCGCTCAACTTCACCGTGATCAACACCGTCGGCAGTTTCCTGATGATGGCGGGCGTGGGTTTGGCGTATGCGGCGACGGGCGCGCTGGACATGGCGCTGGTCGGGAAAATCCTGGCGGAACGCCATGCCGACGTGCTGGCTTGCGGTGCGTTTGTGTTGATGAGTGCGGCCATGCTGATCAAGGCCGCCGGCGTGCCGTTTCATTTCTGGCTGCCGGATGCGCATGCGGTGGCGCCCTCGCCGGTATCGGTGATTTTTTCCGGTGTGATGGTGCCGGTGGGTTTGTTCGGGCTCGGTCGCCTGCTGACCATCGTGTTTGCTGGCGTGCCGGCGGTTGCGTCGCTGGCGCACGGACTGCTGGTGCCGTTGGGCGCGGTCACCGCCATCATCGGCGGTTTCATGGCTTTGCAGCAGACGCATGTGAAGCGCTTGCTGGCGTATTCCACCGTGAGCCACGTTGGCGTGATGCTTGCGGCACTCAGCCTGATCACCGTGCACGGTACCGCGGGGTGGCTGCTGTACATGCTTGGCCACGGCATGGTGAAGGCGTGCTTGTTCATGGCGGCGGGCATGCTGGCCGCAGTGCTGGACAGCGTGGATGAGTTTGAACTGTATGGCCGCGCGCGTGGCCGCCCTGTGCTTGCGTGCTGCTTCTTTGTTGCCGGCTTGTGCCTGGCGGGCTTTCCGATCGGCATCATGGGGTCCGGCGCGGAGGCGGTGGAAGGGGCGGCAAAGCTGACGGGCGACGATTGGCTTGGGCCGATCATCATTATTTCGTCCGCGACCACCGGGGGTGCCGTGTTGCGTGCCGGTGTACGGATTTTCCTCGGCAAAGGGGAATTGCCGGCGAACAAGTCGCCGTTGCCGAATGAATCGGAACGCGGCGACCGTCCATGGCTGTTGATGCTGCTGCCGGCGCTGGTGCTGGTATTTGCAAACGTGAGCGCTGCGATGCCACTGGAACGCATGGCGCGTGCTGCAGCGGCAACCTTCGTGCATATGCCGGTGTGGGATGTACTCAGCGGCAAGCAGGCCTATGCAACGGCTGCGGTGCCGGCAGAGGCCAGCGGTGGCGAATTTTCCGGCTGGCTGGCGGTCGGCATCGCGCTGGTGATTGCAGCGGCGCAGTTGTTCCTCCCTGGTTTGTTGAAGAACCGGGTGTTGTGGCCGGCGCATATTTCCATCCGTGGCTTGCGTGCCTTGCATGCGGGGCGCGTGGGCGACCAGGTTGCGTGGCTTGCCGCGGGACTGGCCATGCTGACGGCCGGCATCGTTGCCATGAGCGTGCTGCATTAGGTGATCGCATGCCAGAAGGTCCTTCCATTGCCATGCTTTGCGACGAAGCGTCGATCTTCGTCAACCAGGTCGTGCTGCGCGCTTACGGCAATGCCAAGATCCCCATGCAACGGCTGGAGCAGCAGCGCGTGCTGGATCTGCGCAGTTTCGGCAAGCAGACGTTGATGCTGTTCGATGGTTTCTATGTGCGCGTGCATCTGCTGATGTTCGGCAGCTACTTGATCAACGAACAGCGCAGCATCGTGCCGCGGTTGGGGCTGGTGTTTCCCAACGGCTCGCTCAATTTCTACAACGGGTCGGTCAAGCTGCTTGAAGGCGACGTCAACGAGGTGTACGACTGGCGCGTCGACATCATGTCCGACGAGTGGGACGAAAAGCGGGTGCGGAAGCTGTTCCGCGCCGCGCCGGACACGTTCGTGTGCGACGCCTTGCTCGACCAGGATGTATTCGCCGGCGTCGGCAACATCATCAAGAACGAAGTGCTGTACCTGTGCAAGGTGCATCCGCTCTCGCGCGTGGGTGCGCTGTCGGCGCGCAAGGCCAACGAGATCGTGGCGCAGGCGAGGGCGTATAGCTTTCGTTTTCTGGATTGGAAGAAGGCGCACGTGCTGCGCAAGCATTGGCTGGTGCATAACCAGAGCTTGTGTCCGGTGCATCGGATTCCGCTGTCGCGGGGTTATCTGGGGAGCCGCAAGCGGCGGAGTTTTTATTGTGTGAAGTGTCAGCGGTTGTATGAGGAGTAGGTTAGCGCCGATGGCACACGTACCGTCGCCCCGGCGAAAGCCGGGGCCCAGTGACTTTGAGGATCAATATCTGAGCGAATTGCTACCTGAATTAGTACCCTCGGGTTAGTGCCAATGACACCAACTTACCGGAAACTCTTTGCCGTCATTCCAGTGAAAGAGCGTCAAAGTCGCTGGAATGACAGGGTGGGGTCCTGCTCGCTCCGAACACACCGGGTTACGTTGCGCTAACCCAACCTGCGATCTCGTTTGGCGATTTCCCGCAAGCGCCGTTCGCGCCACGCCAGCAACGGCTGGCAACTCGCCCCGTGCACCGCGATGCTCAACACCACCAGCGTGGTCACCATGCCGGTGAGTTTGGGCGCCACGGCTGCCGGCACACCGTGCGTCAACGCATAGCCAAGATAATTGAGGCTGCCGATGCCGCGTATGCCCAGCCATCCTGCCAACAGGCGGCGTATCGGTGGCATGCGTGCGCCGAAGGTGGCGATCCATGTCGAAAGCGGCCGTATCGCCACAAACAGCAGCAAGGCCATCAGTGCGCCATCGCTGCTCCATCCGCCGGAACACGCAATGCCGACCAACAGCACCATGCCCACGGCAAGCAAGCGTTCCAGCGTATCGCCGAACGACAGGGCGTCCGATACCACCAGCCCAATGCTGGCGGACGGCTGTTCCAGTGCCACCTCATCGCGCTGGTTGGGATTGACCAGCATTTCCGCCGGCGGGTGAATCTGGTCCTGCTCTTGCTCCACATCCGGATGTGGATGGCGCGATACCACGCGCCATTCGGTATGGCGCAAACCGACGCCCGCGGCAAAGGCGGCCAGGAATTGCGATGCGTCGAATGCTTTGGCGAAGGCGTACGTGAGCGCAATCAAGGCCAGCACAAGAAAATCGCTGGGCGCGCGATCGCCGCTGGCCATCTTGGCGCGCGTGGCGATGATGCCGATCAGGCGCGCCAATAAAAAGCCGATCGCCAATCCCGCCGGCAACGCCCAGCACACGTCACGCCATAACCAATGCCATACCGCGCCGGTGTCTGGCTTGCCCGAATACAGCAGCATGCCAAGCAGCAGCAAGGGCATGGCGGTGCCATCGTTCAAGCCTGCCTCGCTGGACAGGGCGACACGCAAGGCGTCATCGTCGCGCGCGTTGTCGACTGATACCAGGCTGGCCAGCACGGGATCGGTGGGTGCGGCGATGGCCGCGAATACCAGCGCGATTGGCCAGGAAAAGGCCAGCAGCGCATGGCTGGCCCAGGCGAGTCCCGCCACGCTCAGCAGCATCGCCGGCACCGCCAAGCGCAGGCCTGCACGCCACGCGGGATGGCGCCACGGCACGCGCAGTTTCAGCCCGGTGAGGAACAGCGACACCACCAGCACGCCCTCGCTGACGGCGCTCAGCCAATGCGCGTGTTGCATGAGGTCGATGCGCGCATAACCGAGCAGCATCGGGCCGAGCGCCAGCCCCGCCAACGCATAGACCACGAACGGTGTGACCGGCATGCGGCGCAGCCAGCCTGCCGACAACGACGTGGCCAACAACAGCGCACTGAGCAGAAACAGCCATCCGAGCGAATTCACCGGTGCTTCCGATGACCGTGATCAATGATGCCGCTTGTTGATGTCGCTGCGCTCGTAACCGGATTGGGACGGTGGCGTTTTTTCGATATCGCCCGGTGCTGCTTCGCCGGCAGGCTGGGCATGCGCGTGTTGCGGCTCGGCCTGTTCTTTCGCGCCGGGCCAGGCGGGTGTCTGGTGTGCCTGTTTTTGCTTGCTGTGGGCACGATCCTGGATGGTTGCGGCGGGGTTGGGGTGGCGGGGTGGCTTTTTGTGTGTCATGGCTAGTTTCATCTCTTGTTGCTATGTCTGTATGGCCGTCATTCCCGCGAAAGCGGGAATCCATCTTTGCTTTTTGCATCACGACGAGATGGATTCCCGCTTTCGCGGGAATGACGGCCAGAACAAACAGGACGATGCACACAGGTTCACCCACCTCACGTTGCCCAAACGTCAACTTTTCCTGGTGCCACCGCTGCCGAAACATCGACGTATCCGCAACGCGCATGCAAGCACGCTAGCGATGTTCAGGTAGCGCAAATGCATCGACATGATCGACTTCGGCCAAGCTCGGCAGCAGATGGTGGAGCGCCAGATCGCCGGCCGCGGATTGCATGATCCCGTAGTGCTGGCGGCGATGAAACATGTGCCGCGCGAAGCCTTCGTGCCGGAAAACCTGCGCGATGCCGCGTTTGGCCGTCTATTCGATCGCTTCTGCTGCATCAGCAATTAGTGAAACGCAGGCTGCAACGCTATATCGGCGTGATCTATCGCCCCGAATCGGAATTGCACAGCCATTATCTGGAAGCATCGTTGCCGCAGCAGTACGAGGCATTCTTGTGGTTCGACGAAACCTTCCCGGTGACGCCGTTGCAGAAGGAGCAGGGTGGCGGCGCGGCGGAGATGTTTCCGACAGGGCTTTGATGCTTTTGTAGGCTGGGATGAAATCCCAGCTTTATCGGGATGGCGATGCTGGGATTTCATCCCAGCCTACGAACCGAACCCCCAAATAAAAACAGGCCGCCTTGTCGGCGGCCCGGTCGGGCATCGGTCATCCATGTTGAGGAGGGGCCCCTCCTCGGCGCCTGACTTCCCGGCGCGCCATTTATCGCATATCGGGGCGTCAAAGTCAGGTATTGCGTAGCAACTTGGCCTTTCACGACAGCTTCACAGGCCGCTATGTGCATGTTGAATAGCGGCCCGCAAATCGCTGGCGGACTGGCGCGGATCGGGTGTGCCGCAAATGGCCGAAACCACCGCAAGACCATGCGCCCCCGCGGCGAAGACTTCGCTAACGTGCTGTCTTTTAAGGCCGCCGATGGCAACGGTGGGAACCGGGCAGGCGGCCACGATGCGGGCCAGGCCGGCAAAGCCGATCGGCTGTTCGTGGTCGGGTTTGGTGGGCGTGGCGAACACGGGGCCGATACCCGCGTAATCGACCACCCTGGGATCGACCGCCCGCGCGACGCTTTCCGAGTTGACGGAAAGGCCCAGCAGCATGTCCGCCCCGATGCGTTCGCGTGCCAGGGCAGGGGACATGTCGCGCTGGCCGATATGCACCGCATCGACCTCGGCTTGCACAGCCGCTTCGATGTCATCGTTCATCACTATCAGTGCCGCGGTATCGCGCAGGGCCTCTTTCACGCTGCGTGCAAGGGCAACGCGTTCGGCAGTCGAAGCGTGTTTGTGCCGTACCTGCACGATGGTGACGCCACCGGCTACCGCTTCACGTGCGGTTTCCACCATAGAGTGTTGCCGGCAAAGATCCGGATCCAACACCAGGTACAGCGAAAGATCGAACGGCTTTTTCATGCCGGCGTGACCTGTGCCTGCGCTTGCAGCACATCGCCATTCAAGGCGGCCAGCACATCGATAAAGCGCCAGGCGAATGAACCGGGGCCGGCGGATTGCGATGCTGTTTGCGTACCAGCAACCTTGAAACACGCCAGCGCACTCACTGTCGCTTCCCATGGCGTTGTCGGCGCGATCGCCACGAACGCACCCACCAGGCCGGTGAGCGCACAACCCATCGCCGTTACCTTCGGCATCCATTCGCTACCGCCGGCAATGCGCGCGGATTGCTGCCCGTCGGTAACGAAATCGACTGCACCTGTTACAGCCACCACGGCGTCCGTTTGCCGCGCCAGCAACAGCGCCGATGCTTCCGCGCGCTCTACGCTGTCGCCGCTATCCACGCCGCGTCCCGAACTGGCGTCGCCTGCCAGCGCCATGATTTCCGATGCATTGCCGCGGATTACCGTTGGTTTCAACGCCAGCAGTTCCGCCGCGGCCTTGCGGCGAAACGCCGTAGCGAAATGCGCCACCGGATCGAGCACCCACGGCTTGCCGTTTTCATTCGCTGCCTTGGCCGCGGCATGCATGCCTTCCAGCCACCGCGACGAGAGCGTGCCGATGTTGATGGTGACCGCGCTTGCCAGGCCGGCAAATTCACCCGCTTCCTCCGGTGCGTGCACCATCGCGGGCGATGCGCCGGCAGCGAGCAGCACATTGGCGGCGTAGTTCATCGCTACGTAGTTGGTGATGCATTGAACCAGCGGGGGTTGGCGGCGCAGGCGGTCGAGCCGTTCGCCGCAGGAAGAAACGAGAGCAGAGGTCATGATGCAGCTTTGAGGTGGGGCGTAGCTGCGTGATGGTACCCGTTATTCGCAGTCGTAGGCTGGGATGCAATCCCAGCATCCCGCTGCCATGAAAGCTGGGATTTCATCCCAGCCTACGGGACAGGCACTACCATGGCGGGCATGGCTGCAACCCGAAAACCGAAAAAACTCCCGCGTTCCTTCTACCACCGCGATCCGTTGATCGTCGCGCCTGAGCTTCTGAACAAGCTATTGCGTTGCCATGACGGCCGCGCAGGACGCATCGTGGAAGTGGAGGCTTATCGCGGCGGCGACGATCCGGCCGCGCATTCCTACCGCGGCGTCACACCACGCACCGAGGTGATGTTTGGCAGGCCGGGACACTTGTATGTGTACTTCACCTACGGCATGCACTGGTGCGCGAATGCGGTATGCGGACCGCAAGGCGTGGGCAATGCGGTGTTGATTCGCGCGTTGCAGCCGATCGCAGGCTTGGATTTGATGTATGCGGCGCGTCCGCTGGCAAAGCATGATCGCCAGCTATGCAATGGCCCGGCTTGCCTTACCCAGGCGATGAGCATCAGCAAGCTGCACAACGGCATCGACCTGGTGAGCGGCGATGCGTACACGCTGTTGGATGACGGCATGCCGCCACCCGAACGGCCGGTGCAAACCACGCGCATCGGCCTTACCAAGGCGACGGACTATCCGTGGCGTTGGTATGTGGAAGAAAGCGCGTACGTGTCGAAAAAATAAATCGCAGGTTGGATTGAGCGGAAGGCGAACCCCAACGTTTCCCGATAACGCCGCGCCATGTTGGGGTTCGGCTATGCCTCACCCCAACTTACGCTTTAACCCTTGGGAGTTACTGGCGCACCGGCGAGATCACGTTGCTGGACTGCGTGACATTCACTGCCGTGCTGTCGATGGTGATATCGCGCGGCTGGTAACCCAGCGTGTACAGCGATTCATTGTGCGCGACGAGCCAGGCAGCACCGTTGTAGGTGATGCTGTTGTTGGTCAGTTGCACGGTGTTGGTGGCGGCATCTACGTCTACACCGAACAGGTAGTTCAACGTCAGCGTGTCGTGGGTGACGGTGACGTTGTTGGTGCCGAGCATGAAGATGCCGAAGCCATGGTTGCTCTGCGCAGTGCTGCCGGTCACGGTGACGTCGGTCACGTTGTCGTGGATTTCCACGCCATTGCCCAGGTTGTTGGACATGCCGGAGCTTTCGATGCGGATCTGCGATGCCGGACCCAGCGTCTGCGGCTCGATATCGATACCTGCCTGCGGCGCGGTGCCGTTGGAACCGTCGAAGCTGCTGTACACCGCGTACACATGATTGGCTGCCGTGATCGACATGCCCTGGCGGCGGTTGTTGCTGGAATGGACGCGGACCAGCGTGACATAGCTCGACGGCGTAAACGTGCGCCAGCCGGAGGTGGTGCCCACCAGAATGCCGTCGCCCCAGTTGTCGGCGAGGGTGATGTCATGCACATAGATCTGGCTCGATTCCTGGACGCTGATGCCATAGCCCATGCCGTTGGTGCCAAGATGCTGGCTGCGCTCGCCTTCAATTTTGCCGCCGAGAATTTCGACGTTGCTGACGTTCCACGCCTTTACCACCGCAGCGAAGCTGGCGTTGTTCGGAATGGCTTGCAGCGTCGCGCTGCCCCAAAGCGAAAGACGCGTATTGGAGCGCATGTTGATGCTCTTGGTCGCGTCGATCATGTATGTGCCGCCCGGGACCACCACGGTGCCGCCGCTGGCGGGCAGCGCGTTGATGGCAGCCTGGAAAGCGGCGGTATCGTCCGTCACGCCATTGCCCATCGCGCCAAAGTTGCGCACGTTGACGGAGCTGGTGCCGATCGAAATGGCCGGCGACTGCGTCCACCAATTGGTTGTTGTGGTTGCTGCGGAAACCGGCATGGCTGCCGTCGCGAACGTCAGAGCAGCAGCGATGGCCGTCAAGATCTTGGCGCGCGTCGTGAAACGTTGACCGCGTGAATTTTGGACAAAGCGCGCTTGTGCGCCCTGCGGCGCCATATTGGTTTTCATGGATTTGAACCCCTGTTTTGGATAACAACAAAGAATTTTTTTGCAGCCTTTTCGCTGCACAGTTTTTGTTTACTGCGTGGCTAAGATGCGTCATCGACCTGTGACGGCGCAAATGTGAAATGCCGCTTTTGCTCACACTGTTCGAAGGGCGAACGCGCTTTGCCAATTACACCGGCGATCTCGTGAACCTGTTCGCAAATTTCTTTAAGTTTTAACGAGTTGCGCACACATGCGGGTTGGACGCTGGCGGGCAGACATCAACCATTAACGCCACTTTTTGCCCCAAAAAGCCTGCGTTTTATTCGGCATCGCGCACAGGTGTCCGTAGGTTGGGGTGCGAACCCCAACATCGCCATGCGTGCAGAATCGGAATGTTGGGGTTCGCACCCCAACCTACGGACTGGGATTTCATCCCAGCCCGCGATCACCTCGCTCGTTCCTTTGTACGTTCTGCGTATCGGCATCGAGGAAAAACGTTTCTTTCCGCAACGCATGCAGGCGGTGAAACGTTTCGTAACGCGTGAGGCCGATGTCATGCACCGGAGGCCATAAAGCCATCCGGTATCGCCACGCCACCATGAAATCCATGCGGCCGGACATGTGCACGCCGATGCATTACAGCGGTTGCTTTAGTTCCATCCCGCCCCTATGCATCTCCGCACATGGACTTTTGCAACTTTATAAGCGTACCCTCGGGTATTAGTCGTACAAGCAAAAGTCGGCGGCAGCCGTGTTTGCCGCCGCACCG
>NZ_DATEJY010000112.1:0-11257 GCF_035277725.1 Dyella sp.
CTGGCCAACACCGCCGCTGCAGCCGCATACAACAACGGCGGCACATCCGCGTTCATGCGCAGCGACACCAACAACGCCGCGATCTGCGGATCGTGATGCACAGGCAAGCCAAGCGCATTCGCATGCTTGAGCAGGTTTTCCACATCATGCGTCGATGGGCCGGATGGAGCCTGGTTTCCGTCGGTGCCGCCCGGAAGGCGCAGCACTACTTTGCGTTGCGGAGCGGGCAGGGTGGGTGTGCTCATACCGTCGCCTTCAGGAATACGGCGCTCATGCTGCCGGCGGCTTGCGGCAGGCCGAACTGGCAACTCAATTGATCCAGGAACAAGCCGGTAGCGCCGAGGCGCTGGCGCAGGTCATCGAACTGGCCTTCCAGCAGATCCACCGTATCGCGGTGCTGTGCCCACAACCGCACGGAAAGGCGCAACCCGCGCAAATGCAATTCGCCAACGATCGGGCCGAGGGTGGGCAGGTCCAGCGAGAAGCCCATGGTCCAGCTGTGTTCGGCTTCCGGCTCATGCTTGAGCGAAAGCTGCAGCACATCGGCCGCTTCCTCGTTCTGCACCGGAATCTCGACGATCCAGTGATTCGGATTGGCTTGCAGTTGCGCCACTTCCAGTCGCGCCAGCGCACCCTGCACGTCGGTGTACAGGCGCGGCAACAGTTCGGTGGCGTCGGTGGTGCTGGCCAACTCCAGCGGCAGGGGCGCGCGTCCTTGCGGCACCACGCCGCGATACAGCAATGGCGGATCCACTTCGGTATCGCTGCTTTCGCCGAGGATGGGCTGGCCTTTCAGGATGGTGACCAGGCGCAGCAAGGCGCCTTTCATATCGTCGTGCGCGGTGGTGGCGTCGTTGGGCGGCGCCTGCGCAAGCTGCGCTTCGAGAAACAGCCCGCTGCGGTTCACCGCCTGGCGCAAACCCTCGGCGGTGGCCAGCTCGCGCGGGGTGCTCATGCTGTGTTCGAGCAGCGCCAGCGCCGAGCGCACATAAGGCGGCAACTGCTTGGCGATGGACCATTGCGACAGCGCGCCGACCGTCGC
Organism: Dyella sp.; assembly: GCF_035277725.1. GTDB lineage: Bacteria > Pseudomonadota > Gammaproteobacteria > Xanthomonadales > Rhodanobacteraceae > Dyella_B. The sequence goes on from NZ_DATEJY010000112.1 coordinate 1,043, forward strand.
CAGCAGCGGCGCGTAGCCGTTCTGTTGCGGCAATCGTTCGCGCAGCGCCTGATGGACAGTGCTGTCGGGATGCGTATCGGCGCCAAGGATTTCCAGCTGCGGTTGCGCGCCCACGCTGAGTACGCGCACCTGGAACTGCGGCGGCAGCTTGGTGCCCGGCGCTTCGGCCTCGACCGTCAGCGCGCCGACCTGCAGTACCAGCAACCCCTGTTCGTTGACGCCGAGGGGCCGCGCGGACAACACGTTGCCAATGCGCCAACCCTCAGAGCTGGCGCCGGCGGCAGCACCGAGCCAGGTCAGTGCGGCAACGCTGGTTGGCTGGATGATCACGCTTGGCTCCTTGGCCAGCGACGCGCTGGTGTGCGCGTTGTTCGCGAACCTTTGGAGTGGGTATCGGCGTGCCTTGGGAGAACTTTAGGGGCCGTAGGTTGGGGTGCGAACCCCAACATTTTTCATGCCGATGAGGATGTTGGGGTTCGCACCCCAACCTACCGCTAAAGCTGCTTGGCGCTTCGCCGATAAAGCTCACAACAGACCAACCCGGCGAGGTGACCACCATGGGCGGCAAGAGCAAAGGCGAAGCGCGGATAAGCATCCCCGCCGACTGCCGTATCGCCGAGGTCGGTGCACTGCACACGCAACTGCGCGGAGCACTGGAATCCTCGCAGATCATTCTGGATGGCGGCGCGGTGGATCGTATCGATACCGCCGCGCTGCAGTTGCTGGTGGTGTTTCAGCGCGAAGCGAAGCAGCGTGAGCGCCAGCTGCAGTGGGCGGGTGCAAGCGCGCCGCTGTACGACGCGGCGAGCCAGCTGGGTCTGGTGGAAGCAATGGCATTGCCGGCGAAGAAGCCGGCCTGAACTCGAGGTGGAAGATGGCGAAGATTCTTGCGGTGGACGATTCGGCGTCGATGCGCGGCATGGTGGCATTCACGCTGCGTAGCGCCGGTTATGAGGTGAGCGAGGCGGACAACGGACAGGCGGCGCTGGATACGGCGGCGTCCTCCAAGTTCGACCTGGTGCTGGCCGATGTGAACATGCCGGTGATGGACGGCATCAGCATGGTGCGCGAGTTGCGCACCCGTGCCGAGTACAAGGGCGTGCCGATCCTGATGCTGACCACCGAATCCAATACGGACAAGAAGATGGAAGGCAAGGCGGCGGGTGCGACCGGCTGGCTGGTGAAGCCGTTCGATCCGGAGCAGTTGCTGGCGACGGTCAAGCGCGTGCTTGGCTGAACTTACTTTGCCGGAATGACGGCCAGGGACATCAAGGCTTACCCAGGATCTCTTTCTCATGAGCAGCATCAGCATCGCCCAATTCCACAAAGTCTTCTTCGAGGAAAGCCTGGAAGGCCTCGATGCCATGGAATCGGCGCTGCTGGCGCTCGATGACGGCGGCGACGCGGAGCTGGTGCACAGCATTTTCCGCGCGGCGCACTCGATCAAAGGCGGCTCGGCCACGTTCGGTTTTCCGGACATGGCCGCGCTGACGCATGAGGCCGAATCGCTGCTGGATCAAGTACGCGACGGCCGCCGTGCGATCGACAAATCCATCATCGAACTGATGTTGCGCACGGTGGATTGCCTGCGCGGCATGTTCGATCGCGCGCAGAGCGGCCAGCCGCTGGCGAATGCGGATAGCGAAAACCTCAAGCAGCAGCTTGCGGCGGCGGCCGGCAACAGCGTACCTGCTACGGCGACCAAAGCGGCTGCAAAACCGGCTGCATCCAGCGGCTGGATCATTCAATTCCGTCCCCACGCCGGCATGTTGGCCGGCGGCAACGACCCGTTGCGTCTATTGCGTGAACTGGCTGCGCTCGGTCAGCTGGTCGTCGAGGCACAGTTGGATCGTGTGCCCACGCTGGAGGCACTCGATCCTTCCGAATGTCACCTGGGATGGCGCATCGAACTGACCGGTGCGGTCAGCCAGGATGCGATCAAGACGGTGTTCGAATGGGTCGAAGACGAATGCGATCTGTCCATCGAGCCGCTCGTTGCCGTCACGCCACCGCCTGCACCTGCGGTCGAAGCCGTCGCAACACCGGCTGCGGGTGCTGGTGCGGCGGCAGCAACGACGCGCGCGGCGGCGAGCAGCAACGACGCCGGCTCCGTGCGTGTAGCGATCGACAAAATCGATGGCTTGATTGATTTGGTCGGTGAGCTGGTGATCACGCAGGCGATGCTCGACCAATTCCGCGAGGACTTCGATCCGTCGCGCCTGGCGATGCTGCAACACGGCCTGGCGCAATTGGCCCGTCACACACGCTCGCTGCAGGAAAGCGTGATGGGCATCCGCATGCTGCCGATCGGCTCGGTGTTCAACCGCTTCCCGCGCCTGGTGCGCGATCTCAGCCAGAAGCTGGGCAAGCAGGTGAAGCTGGACCTGGTCGGCGAACACACCGAACTGGACAAAACGGTGCTGGAAAAAATCGGCGATCCGCTGGTGCACTTGGTGCGCAATGCGATCGACCACGGCCTGGAAACGCCGGACAAGCGCCGCGCCGCCGGCAAGGGCGACATGGGCACGTTGCGCCTGGAAGCGTTCCATCGCGGCGGCTCGATCGTGGTGGAAATTTCCGATGACGGTGCCGGTCTCAATCGTGATGCGATCATCGCTAAAGCGGTGCAGAAGGGCTTGATCAAGAGCGGCGATGAGCTGAGCGATGAAGCCGTCGGCGAGCTGATTTTCCAGCCGGGTTTCTCCACTGCGGCCGTCACCACCGACCTTTCCGGCCGCGGCGTGGGCATGGACGTGGTTCGCCGCAACGTGGTGGATCTGGGCGGCAACGTATCCATCAAGAGTCGCGCGGGGCAGGGCACCACCTTCACCATTACCTTGCCGTTGACGCTGGCGATCATCGACGGCTTGCGCGCGGCGGTGGGTGGCGAGTGCTATATCGTGCCGCTGGTGTCGATCGTGGAATCGGTGCAATTGCGCGCCGATGCCGTGCGCAGCGTCACCGGTGGCGGCGAGCTGTTCCGCTTCCGTGGCGAATACCGGCCGATCGTGCGCCTGCATCAGCAGTTCGGCTGCGACAACGCCAGGCAGAAGATCGAGGAAGGCCTGGTCATCGTGGTCGAGGCGGATGGCACTCAGATCGGTCTGTTCGTCGACGAGCTAGTGGGCCAGCAGCAGGCGGTGGTGAAATCGCTGGAAGCCAATTACCGGCGCGTGGACGGCATTTCCGGCGCGACGATTCTGGCCGACGGTTCGGTGGCCTTGATCGTCGACGTGGCCGGTCTGATTCGCCTGCAGTCGCGACGCAAGGCGGCGTAGGTCATCAATGCGACAACCCCTCCCCTGCTTGCAGGCGAGGGCTGGGGCGGGGTGCGAGCAAAGCGAGCGGCGCGGTGCCGAGCGTTTCAGCTTCGTAGGTTGGGGTGCGAACCCCAACAGAGCTATCCCACCATAGATCCGATGTTGGGGTTCGCACCCCAACCTACGCGTGTGGCGGACGCCATGCAGCTGTTTTTCAAAAGCCAACATCCACCTCAAGTTCTCGCCTCGCCAGCCGATTCCTCTTACGAACGGGAGCACGCCTGGACACGCTCCCATCCACGAGGCGAACCATGTCTGACCAAGCGCAATACCTCACCGTCAACCTTGCGCACGAGGAATACGGTATCGACATCCTGGCCGTGCGCGAGATTCGCGGCTGGACGCCAGTCACGCGCATTCCGCAGTCGCCGCACTACGTGCTTGGCGTGCTGAACCTGCGTGGCGCGATCGTGCCGGTGATCGATCTGCGCTTGCGCTTTGGGCTGCATCGCGAAGCCTACGACGCCACCACCGTCACCGTGATCATCACCGTGGCCGGCCGCCAGTTCGGCGTGGTGGTGGATGCGGTTTCCGACGTACTGGACGTCGCCGACGATGCGCTCCGCCCGGTGCCGGACATGGGCACCACCGTGGATACCGAATACCTGAAAGGACTGACCTCTGTCGGCGACCGCATGGTGCTGCTGCTCGACGCGGACAAGCTGTTACAGCCGCAGGACGCCCAGATGCTCGACGCCGCGCTTACCGCGGCGGGTGATGTGAAAGCCGTTGCCTGAAGGACAACCCTCATGAAATTGCGTTTCCCGACATTCAAGTTCAAATCGCTCACGGTGCGGGCGCGGCTGGTCATGCTGGTCGGCCTGCTCGGCGTCATGTTGCTGGCGGGTGCGGCCATCGGGCTGTATTCCATGTCGCAGCAGAACGCCGGTACGCAGCGCATCTACGAATCCGGCATGGTGCCGAGCCAGATTCTCGATCAGGTGCGCAGCGACTCGCTCAAGTCGTTCCTCACGCTCAGCGAAGCGGCCTCGCTGGTCGGCAAGGCTGACCAGGTGAAGCAGAAGATGGCGGAGTTCGAGCGCTATCAGGCTGAAATGAACGACTATAAAAATCGTTTCGCCAAGCTGGAACTGAGCCCGGCGGTCGCTGCTGCGTCGAAGGAGTGGCATTCCAGCGACAAGGATTATGATCAGGCCAAGCAGGACGTGCTCGACGCGATCAAGCAGTCCGATAACGGTGCTTCCGACCTGGTGGAAATGGAACTGCGTCCGCTGCTGATGCAGCGCCAGGACGCGCTGGCCAAGCTGGTGAAAGTGCAGAGCGACGAAGCCGGTCAGATCTACGAAGGCCAGGTCAAGAGTTACCAGCGCATTCGCATGATCACGCTGATCGCACTCGTTGCAGGCTTGTTGTTCGCCGCACTGCGTTCGGTCTTGCTGATCCGTTCGATCTCGCATGCGCTGAGCTACGCGATGAAGGTGGCCAATGAAATTGCCGGCGGCAAGCTCGGCCATGCCATCGAAGTCAAAGGCAACGACGAGCTGGCGCAACTGCTTGGCGCGTTGAGCACGATGGATCAGCGCCTGGTGGATATCGTTGCCGAAGTGCGCAACGGTTCCGATGCGGTGAGCACGGCGGCACAGCAGATTGCGCGCGGCAACGATGACTTGAGCCAGCGCACGCAGGAACAGGCATCCAGCCTGGAAGAAACCGCCTCCTCGATGGAGGAAATGACCTCCACCGTGAAGCAGAACGCCGAAAACGCCAGCCACGCCAACCAGCTTGCCCGCGGCGCACGCGAACAGGCCGAGCGCGGCGGCGAAGTGGCAGCGCAGGCGGTCACCGCGATGCGCGAGATCAACAGCTCCAGCCGCAAGATTTCCGACATCGTCAGCCTGATCGACGAGATCGCCTTCCAGACCAATCTGCTTGCGCTGAACGCTGCGGTGGAAGCCGCACGCGCCGGCGAACAAGGCCGCGGCTTTGCGGTGGTGGCGACGGAAGTGCGCAACCTCGCGCAGCGCAGCGCGGGTGCGGCGAAGGAAATCAAGCTGCTGATCAACGACAGCGCCGACAAGGTGCGCGCGGGTTCCGAGCTGGTGGATCAATCCGGCAAGGCCCTGGCCGACATCGTCGACAGCGTGAAGAAGGTCACCGACATCGTCGCCGAGATCGCCGCCGCCAGCCAGGAACAATCGGCCGGCATCGACCAGGTCAACAACGCCGTGTCGCAGATGGACGAGATGACGCAGCAGAACGCCGCGCTGGTGGAAGAAGCGTCCGCCGCCGCACGCGCCATGCACGAACAGGCCGGCGAACTGTCGCGGCAAGTGGGCTTCTTTCGCCTAGGCGAAGAAGCCGCAGCCCCTGCGTCAGCCAAGCCGAAGGCTGCTGAAATCATGGCGGAAACAGAAGCCGTGTTCGCTGCCGTGCGCCAGTCTGCACCGCCGGCTGCCGCACCACGCCGCGCTGTGCCGGCGACCACCGACAGCGACGTGTGGAAGGAATTTTGATGAGGCTCCCTCTTCTGCGTGAAGCGGAGGAGGGAGCCATGAAAGCGGTTGAGTTGGCCGGCTTCCTGGGGATGGTGCCGGACAGCGCAAGGAGTGACATCGGCGCAGCCGGAGCGCGTGCATTACTCACATAAGACGAGGTAATCATCGTGACTCTGGGGAGCTGGGACACCTTCTGCAGACCGGTATTCGCTACGGGATGCAGCAAGGCTTCGACACAGGTTTTCAACCTGCCTTCGCCACGGCCCATGCGTGGATGGAGTGACAAGTCATGAATACGGCAACCGTTTCCGATTTCCGCGCAGTGATGACTAATGCAGGTGGACCACTGCTTGGCGATGCCGAGTTTCAGTTCCTGCGCGATTTCGTCTACAAGCAATGCGGCATCGCGCTGAGCGAACAAAAGCGCCAGTTGGTCCAGGGCCGCTTGCTGCGTCGCCTGCGTGCACTCGGTTTGAAGGATTTTGCTGGCTATTGCGAAGTGCTGCGCCAGGACCCGGACGCCGAACTGGGCGAACTCGCCAGCGCGATCAGCACCAACGTCACCTCGTTCTTCCGCGAGATGCACCACTACGACCTGCTGATCAGCGAATTGCTGCCGCGTTGGCTGGAAGCAAAGAAGCCGGAAGGACGCCTGCGTATCTGGTCCGCCGGTTGTGCAACGGGCGAAGAGCCGTATGCACTGGCGATGGTGCTGGCCGAGGCGCTGGAACGCAGCGGCAGCAAGGTCGATGCGCGCATCCTCGCCACCGATCTTTCACCGCAGGCGCTGGAGCATGCGAATGGAGGCATGTACGCGCTGGACCGCATGGGTGGCATCAGCGATGAACGCCGCCGCCGCTGGTTCCTGCGTGGCGAAGGCCGCTACGAAGGCATGGCCTGCGTGCATCCGCGCCTGCGCGAACTGGTCACCATCCAGCCGCTCAATCTGCTGCACGACTGGCCGATGCGCGGACCGTTCGATGCCATTTTCTGCCGCAACGTGGTGATCTATTTCGACAAGCCGACCAAGCAGCGGTTGTTCGATCGCTATGCAAAGTTGCTTGAGCCGGGCGGTTACTTGTTCCTGGGGCATTCTGAATCGATGCATGGCTTGAGCGATGCGTTCGAGTTGGTGGGCCGCACCGTCTACCGGAAGCGCGCCGCATGACTACTGCCCTTGTTCGAGGCGTTGCCGTTGCGCCCATCACCAGCGAGCCCGTCCTGCCTGGTTTCGAGCACATGCGCCGATTCTGGGATCCCACGCATGCCTGCATGACGGTGAAAGTGCTGCCCGGCGAGTATTACGTCAGCGCGCAGGAGGAAATGATCTCCACCGTGCTCGGCTCGTGCGTTTCCGCCTGCGTTCGCGATGCCGATCGGCGCATCGGCGGCATGAACCACTTCATGCTGCCCGAGCCGATGAGCGGCGAGCGCAACGACTGGTCGTCGGCCGTCGGCCGCGCAGCGCGCTATGGCAGCGACGCGATGGAGCAGCTGATCAATGCCGTACTGAAGGCCGGTGGGCGGCGCGAAGCGCTTACCGTCAAGATCTTCGGCGGCGGCCGCGTGCTGGCGCAGATGACCGACGTGGGCAAGCGCAACATCGCCTTCGTGAAGCGTTATCTGGAAACCGAGCGCCTGCCGATCGTGGCGGAAGACGTGGGCGATATCTACCCGCGCCAGCTGCAGTTTTTCCCCAACAGCGGACGGGTCCGCGTGCGCCAGCTGCGCAGCCAGCGCGATGCCGAGCTGGCCGCCAACGAACAGCGTTACCTCAAGCGTTTGGCGAACGATCCGATAAAGGGAGAGGTGGAGCTGTTTTGAGGCTCTGGCGTAATCATGATCAACACCATTGACGCCAAGCTTCAACACCGTCGCCCCGGCGAAAGCCGGGGCCCAGCGACTTCCGCCGCGAAAGACACTGGGTCCCGGCGTTCGCCGGGACGACGAGCAACAACACTCCGGCTGCGTTGGGTACCTGAAGCGAGAAGGCGGTAATGGAAAAAGTCCGTGTCCTGGTCGTTGACGATTCCGCACTGGTGCGCAAGCTCCTGTCGGCCATGCTCGATTCCGATCCCGGCATCGAGGTCGTCGGCGTGGCCGCTGACCCGCTGATCGCGCGCGACAAGATCAAGCAGCTCAATCCCGACGTGCTCACGCTCGACGTGGAAATGCCGCGCATGGATGGGCTGACCTTTCTCGAAAACCTGATGCGCTTGCGGCCGATGCCGGTGGTGATGGTGTCGTCGCTGACCGAGCGCGGCGCGGAAGTGACGTTGCGCGCGCTGGAAATCGGCGCGGTGGATTTCTTTACCAAGCCGTCGAGCGATCTGGCCAACAGCTTTGCCGAGAGCGCGCAGGAAATCTGCGCGAAGGTAAAGCTGGCCGCACGTACGCGTCCGCGTGCTTATACGCAGGTGCAGAAGATTGCCGTTCCCCCGCGCCTTTCCGCCGATGCGGTATTGCCGCGTTCGCAATCGGCCGGCACGCGCGGCGGTATGCGGATCATCGCGGTGGGGGCATCGACAGGTGGTACCGAAGCGATTCGTGTGTTGCTGGAGACGATGCCGCCGGACGCGCCGCCGATGGTTATCACGCAACACATCCCGGCGGCGTTCAGCGGTCCGTTCGCATCACGCATGAACAACTGCTCGGCGATGCGCGTGTGCGAAGCACGCGATGGTCAGCCGATCCAACCCGGCCACGCCTATATCGCTCCCGGTGGCGAACATCTGCTGGTGATGTGGGATGGCGCCAAATACGTTTGCCGCTTGCATGACGGTCCGCAAGTGAATCGCCACAAGCCCAGCGTGGACGTGCTGTTCCGTTCCACCGCCGCCAGCATCGGTGCCGCCGCCATCGGAGTGCTGCTCACCGGTATGGGTGACGACGGCGCGCGCGGCTTGCTGGAAATGCGCGAAAACGGCGCGCCGACGCTGGTGCAGGACGAGGCCAGCTCCGTGGTGTGGGGCATGCCCGGCGCCGCGTGGAAGCTCGATGCCGCCGATGAAAAACTCCCGTTGGAAGAGATCGCCGCACGGCTCCTGGTGCTGGCGCAACAACCCATCGCCGGCGCACGACGCGCCGCATCCTGATGTATTGGAATCGCTTATGTCCGCCATTCTTTCCGCCTCCGCTCCACGCCCTCTCGTCGGTATCGGCGCAAGCCTGGTCGCCTTGCTGCTGTGCCTGATCTGGAATCCGGTATGGATGGCGCCCGTGTTGATTACCGCCATCTGCGCGGTGTGGATCTTTGAATGCCGCCGTCTCGCCGCGTCATCCGCAGTGGTGGAAGTGGTGCAGGAACCCGATCACGCGCCCGTGCGTGAAGCACTGGAAGACGTGCGCGGCGCACTGGTCGACGAACTCGGCCACGCGGCACGCGAACTGCACCAGGCGCTGGATCTGCTGCGCGACGCCGTGTCGGAACTGGGCGGTGGCTTCGATGGCTTGTCGCAGAAGACCGGTCAGCAGCAATCGCTGCTCAAGCAGATCATCGACGTGCAGAACGGCGGCGTCTCGGTGCAGGATTTCGCGGCGCGTACCGGCGATCTGCTGGAACACTTCGTGGGCTTGATCGTGCAGCTGTCGCGCGAAAGCCTGCGCATCGTCTACCGCATCGACGGCATGTCCAAGGAAATGGACGCGGTGTTCGCGCTGTTGAAGAACGTCAACACCATCGCCGAGGAAACCAACCTGCTGGCGCTCAACGCTGCGATCGAAGCGGCGCGCGCCGGCGAAGCGGGCCGCGGCTTCGCGGTGGTGGCGGGCGAAATCCGCAATCTTGCCAGCCATTCCAATCAGTTCAACGAACAGATCGGCAGCCACGTGGAACGCGCGCGCATCGCGATGGAGCAGGTGCGCGACCTGGTGGGCGATCTGGCCTCGCAGGATTTGAACGTGGCGCTGTCGGCCAAAGGCGGCATCGATGCCATGATGGCGCACGTGACCGAAAGCGATGCGCGCACCACGGCGGTGGCCGACAAGGTGGTCGAGATCAATCGCGGCCTGGGCTCCGACGTATCCACCACCATCCGCTCGCTGCAGTTCGAAGACATCCTCAGCCAGTTGCTCAATCAGACGCGCATGCGCCTGGTGGAATTGCAGGGCGTCGCTTCCGAAACCACGCGTGACATCGAAACCCTGGCGTGCGAGACCTTCGATGCGCAGGTGCTGCGCCAGCACTCCGAACGCGTGCGCGAGCGCCTGGCGCTGCAACGCGAAAAAGCACGCATCCGTTCGCGCGGCCCGGCCCTGCAGAACAGCATGGATGCCGGCGAAATCGAATTGTTCTAAGGAGTCGACGTCATGCATCTCAACGTCCAACATGACACCGAGCAGGATTGCCTCACCCTGCAATTCAGCAGCCGCTTCGACTTCAGCGTGCATCGCAGCTTCCACGAAGCATGCCTGGGCGAGCGCAAGCCGGTGCGCAGCTA
>NZ_DATEJY010000113.1:0-3365 GCF_035277725.1 Dyella sp.
GCCGTAATGGCCTTCTTCGGTGAGCTGCTTCTGGTCCATCTTGGTCGGCGGTGCTACCCACAGGCGCGTCGGGATATCGCGCTTGCCTTCCAGCAGTTTCGATGCCGCGCGGAAATGGCCGATGTTGGTCATGCACGAACCAATGAACACTTCGTCGATCTTCGCGCCAGCCACGTCGGATAGCGTCTTGACGTCATCCGGATCGTTCGGACACGCCACGATCGGCTCGTGGATATCGTTGAGGTCGATCTCGATCACGGCCGCGTATTCGGCATCCTTGTCGGCATCGAGCAACTGCGGATTGGCCAGCCACGCTTCCATCGCCTTGATGCGGCGCTGCAGGCTGCGTGCATCCTGATAGCCCTGCGCGATCATGTACTTCAGCAAGGTGATGTTGCTGTTCAAGTATTCGATGATCGGCTCCTTGTTGAGCTTCACCGTGCAGCCGGCAGCGGAGCGCTCTGCAGATGCGTCGGACAGCTCGAACGCCTGCTCCACTTTCAGGTTCGGCAGACCTTCGATTTCCAGAATACGGCCGGAGAAGATGTTCTTCTTGCCCTGCTTGGCAACCGTGAGCAGGCCCTGCTTGATGCCGTAGAGCGGAATGGCATTGACCAGGTCACGCAGCGTCACGCCCGACTGCAGTTCGCCCTTGAAGCGCACCAGCACGGATTCCGGCATGTCCAATGGCATCACGCCCGTTGCCGCAGCGAACGCGACCAGACCGGAACCGGCCGGGAATGAGATGCCGATTGGGAAGCGCGTGTGGCTGTCGCCGCCGGTGCCGACCGTGTCGGGCAGCAGCATGCGGTTGAGCCAGGAGTGGATCACGCCGTCGCCCGGGCGCAGGCTGATGCCGCCGCGGGTCGAAATGAAGGCCGGCAGTTCGTGGTGTGTCTTGACGTCCACGGGCTTCGGATAGGCGGCGGTGTGGCAGAACGACTGCATCACCAAGTCGGCGGAGAAGCCGAGGCAGGCCAGATCCTTCAATTCGTCGCGGGTCATCGGACCGGTCGTGTCCTGCGAACCCACGGAAGTCATCTTCGGCTCGCAGTAGGTGCCCGGACGCACGCCCTTGCCTTCAGGCAGGCCGCAGGCGCGGCCGACCATCTTCTGCGCCAGCGTGTAACCCTTGCCGGTATCGGCCGGGTTCTGCGGCAGGCGGAACAGGTTCGACGGCGGCAGGCCGAGCGCTTCCCGCGCCTTGGCCGTCAGGCCACGACCGATGATCAGCGGAATGCGGCCGCCGGCGCGCACTTCGTCGAACAGCACATCGGATTTCACCTGGAACTCGGCGATCACCTGGCCGTTCTTCAGCGCCTTGCCGTCATAAGGACGCAGCTCGACGACGTCGCCCATATCCATGTTGGACACGTCCAGTTCGATCGGCAACGCGCCAGCATCTTCCATCGTGTTGTAGAAGATCGGTGCGATCTTGCTGCCCAGGCACACGCCACCGAAGCGCTTGTTCGGAATGAAAGGGATGTCCTCGCCCGTCCACCACAGCACGGAATTGGTGGCGGACTTGCGGCTGGAACCGGTACCGACCACGTCGCCCACGTAGGCAACGAGATGACCCTTTTGCTTGAGGTCTTGAATGAGCTGGATCGGGCCGCGCTTGCCATCTTCTTCCGGCTGGAACGGTGCGCCTTCGCGCTTGTTCTTCAGCATCGCCAGGCCGTGCAGCGGGATGTCCGGACGCGTAGTGGCATCCGGCGCCGGCGACAGGTCGTCGGTATTGGTTTCACCCGGCACCTTGAACACGGTGATGGTGAGGCTCTCCGGCACGGCCGGACGGCTGGTGAACCATTCCGCATCGGCCCAGCTTTGCAGCACGCCCTTCGCGTTGGCGTTGCCCTTGTCGGCCTTCTCTTTGACGTCATGGAAGGCATCGAACATCAGCAGCGTCTTCTTCAGCGCATCGGCGGCAATGCCACCGACTTGCGCATCATCCAGCAACTCGATCAACGGATGGATGTTGTAGCCGCCAAGCATGGTGCCCAAGAGTTCCGTTGCCTTTTCGCGCGTGATCAGCGGGCACTTCTCGGTACCGAACGCCACCGCAGCGAGATAGGACGCCTTGACCTTGGCCGCATCGTCCACGCCGGCCGGCACGCGGTTGGTGATCAGGTCGACCAGGAAGGACGCTTCGCCCGCGGGCGGGTTCTTCAGCAGTTCGATCAGGTCGGCGGTCTGCTGGGCCGAAAGCGGCAGCGGGGGAATGCCCAGCGCGGCGCGCTCGGCAACGTGTTGGCGATAAGCGTTGAGCATGCGATCGGGTCCTTCGGGGATGGCGTTGGCCGTGAGCAGCCTCACCCGAAAGGGGGAGCTGCGAAGCCCGCTATTTTGCCAGCCGCCCCCAAACCGCAGCAACGACAAGCTGTTTCCGCCTGCGTTCGAAATCTTGCAATCCCTCCGCAACTTGCGCGGTCGAGAAATTGGCTCAAACTTCCCTCCTATCCCCAAGCCGGAATGCGAACGCCTTGCAATTCCCCTAACGCCCGCTGCTCTAGCCTTCCCGCTTTACGCCGCGCGCGTCTCCAAGTCTTCAAGCAACAGGAGCTCTCCCCATGCTGGACTCATTCGCCACCCGCGATACCCTCAAGGTCAACGGCAGCACGTACCAGATCGCCAGTCTCGCCAAGCTCGGCCAGCGCTTCGATCTGAAGCACCTGCCCTATTCGATGAAGATCCTGCTGGAAAACCTGTTGCGCCATGAGGACGGCGTCAACGTCACGAAGAAGGAAATCGAGGCGGTCGCCAAGTGGGATCCGAAGGCGGAACCCGATACGGAAATCGCTTTCATGCCCGCGCGCGTGGTGTTGCAGGATTTCACCGGCGTGCCTTGCGTCGTCGACCTGGCCGCGATGCGCGATGCGGTGGTGAAGCTTGGCGGTGACGCGAACCAGATCAATCCGCTCGCGCCGGCCGAGCTGGTGATCGACCACTCGGTGCAGGTTGACGTATTCGGCTCGCCTTCCGCGGTGGAAAAGAACGTCGAGATCGAATTCGAGCGCAATCACGAGCGCTATTCGTTCCTGCGCTGGGGCCAGAAGGCCTTCAACAATTTCAAAGTCGTGCCGCCGCGTACCGGCATCGTGCATCAGGTGAACCTGGAGCATTTGGCGCGCGTGGTGTTCACCGGCAAGAAGGACGGCGCCGATTGGGCCTATCCCGATACCGTGTTCGGCACCGACTCGCACACCACCATGGTCAATGGCCTGGGCGTATTGGGCTGGGGCGTGGGCGGCATCGAAGCGGAAGCGGCGATGCTCGGGCAGCCATCGTCCATGCTGATTCCGCAAGTAGTCGGCTTCAAGCTCAGCGGCAAGTTGCCCGAAGGTGTGACGGCTACCGACTTGGTG
>NZ_DATEJY010000114.1:0-38069 GCF_035277725.1 Dyella sp.
CCAGTGTCGATGAGGTGTGCAAGTGGGCTAGAGGGCTTTATCTACGCCGCAAGGTTGGCCCTTAAGGCTGGGAGCGAGCTTCCTCTAAGCCATGTGACGGTAGCTGGCCGCCACAAAAACAAGATACAAGGCTGGGATGAAGTCCCAGCATCGATAGGCATGGCGATGCCGGGATTTCATCCCAGCCTACATGCCCGCTATTTGACGACATTCGCCTGGCTGTAGCCCATGTATAGCCCGATCTTGTCGCCCGCTTTCAAATTCACCATGGATGCCGGCGGAAAATGCACGCGAAGCGCCATGCCTTCCGCCGTCACATCGACGATGCCGGTCTTGGGATCGGCATGTGTCACCGTCGCCGGCATGTTGTGCATGCCGTGCATGTTGACCATGTCATTCGTCTTGGCCGTGTGCGCCATGCCGACGCCGGCATCCTGCCCTTGACCAGATGCCGAACCGGGCGGTGGCTGATCTTGCGCCGCCGCGGCTGCCATGCCTCCCAGCAGCGCCATGCTCAACAAGCAAGCAGAAAGGCGGATCGAACTCACATGCATGATGCTTTCTCCTTCCGACGACTACCTGGCCTTGCCATTATCCGAACACGAACGTTCAGGGAAGCTGAAATTGGGGTGTCGCGCCATGGCTTGAGCGCAAGCGCCGTATAGTTGGCCTTTCGACTGTAACGTCCATCATGACTTCCCACGGCATTCATACCATCGACACCGGTTTTGTGCGGCCCACGTTCGACGCGGCCTATTTGCTGGTTCACAACGGACATGGCGCCTTTGTCGACTGCGGCACCAATCACTCCGTGCCGCGTCTGTTGGGCGCGCTTGCCGCGGCTGAACTGGATGCCTCGAACGTCGAGTGGCTCATTCTTACCCACGTGCATCTCGATCACGCGGGCGGCGCAGGCGAACTGATGGCGCGCTTGCCGAATGCCAGGTTGGTGGTGCACCCGCGCGGCGCGCGGCATATGGCCGATCCGTCGCAGCTGTGGGCCGGTGCGATGGCGGTGTATGGCGAGGAAGTCATGGAGCAAGCGTACGGGCGACTCCGTCCGGTGCCGGCGGAGCGCATCGTGGAAGCGCCGGATGGGCATATCGTGGATTTGCGTGGTCGCCTGTTGCGCTGCCTGGATACACCGGGACATGCCAAGCATCACCTGGCGATTTACGACGAGCAGGCCAACGTGTGTTTTACCGGCGATACGTTTGGCCTCTCCTATCGCGAATTCGACACCTCGCAAGGTCCGTTCATTCTGCCCACCACCACGCCGGTGCAGTTCGATCCGGATGCCTTGCATGCATCGATCGATCGGCTAGTGGCGTTGAAGCCCGCGGCGATGTATCTCACGCATTTTGGTCGTGTCGAGCAGGTCGAACGGCTTGCCGGCGCGTTGCACGCGATGATCGATGCGATGGTGGCGATTGCGCGCAATGCGAAGGATTCCACCGATCGGCATGCACGGTTGGTGCATGAGTTGACGCAGCTTTATGCGGCGCGTACGGCGGAACATGGCTGGCATGGCGATCGTGAGACGCTGGTGCATTGGCTGGGAACGGATATCGAGCTCAATGCGCAGGGTTTGGGCGTGTGGCTGGATCGTGCCTAGGAGCCTGTCGGGCTTTGGTGGTCGAGGCGAAAATTCGCCTGCGCGAGGATCAAATGTCGACGAATCGCCGCCCTGTGCTGGTTGCACAGGGCAAGATTCGGCGGTATTTGAGACCGCGTCAGGCGGATTTGCAGCCCGGCCAACCAAAGTCCGACAGGCTCCTAACCCCGTGACGTAGGTTGGGGGGCGAACCCCAACATTCGGATCCATGCAGGCATGGCATTGTTGGGGTTCGGCTGCGCCTCACCCCAACCTACGCTCAGGCCAGCCTCGTGCCATTCGGCACCGGGCGCTCGATGCTGGTGATCACCACACCTTGTTCGGCGTGGAAACCGGTCAGCAGAAATTGTGAACGAAATGGCCCGATCTGCTTTTCCGGAAAATTGATCACGCCCACGATCTGCCGGCCGACCAGTGTTTCCGGCGTGTAAAGCGCAGCGATTTGCGCACTGGTTTTGCGTTCGCCGTAAGGGCCGAAATCCGCCCACACTTTCAGCGCTGGTTTGCGTGCCTCAGGAAAAGGTTCGACGCGGGTGATCGTGCCCGCCACGATCAGCACTTTTTCGAAATCTGCCCAGCTGATTTCCTGCGTGGTCGTTTGCTCGCTCATCCTTCCAGACTCGTCTTGAACCAATCGTTGAATTCCTGCCACCAGTAGCTGGTTTGCGCTGCCAGTAAACCAAAGGGTTTATAAGCATGCGCAAGTCCGTAGTCGGCAAACTGCTTCCAGTCTTCGCTGCCCTCGGCGACGGCCGCAGCCAGCAATTCACCGGCGGCGCAAGTGGGAGCCAGGCCATGCCCACCGAATGCCTGCGCCCACCATAAGCCTTGGCCATCGGTGCCGATCTGCGGCATCTGGTGACGCGCATAACTCATCAAGCCAGACCAGGCGTAGTCGATGCGAATGCCTTTCAACGCAGGAAACACGCGCAGCAGGTCGCGCGTCAGCACACGCTGCACGGCGGAAGCGGAGCGGTTGCGGATCGATATCCGGCCGCCCCATAGCAATCGCGTATCGCGCAGGGGGCGGTAGTAGTCGAAAGCAAAGCGGGAGTCATAAATGGCGGCACGTGTTTGCAGGCATTCGTCCAGCCTGTCGCCCAAGGGCTCGGTCACCATCACGTAGGTGGCGATCGGCAACACGGCCCGGTCGATCGGCCGATGCAAACCGGCGAGGTAGCCACCGCAGGCAAGTATCACGTGTTCCGCCTGCAATTCGCCTTGCGGCGTACTGATCTGCCAACGGCCACCTTCGCGGCGCAGGCGCCAGACGTCGCTGTTTTCGTGTATGCGCACGCCCTGCCCGGCTGCCGCCGCAGCAAGACCGATGGCGTAATTCAGCGGATGCAGATGCAGGGCATTGCGTTCGTAAAGCCCGTCGTAATAGCGCTCGCTGCGCACGATTTCGCGCAGTTCCTCCTGCGGCAACCACTCCCAGTGCACACCATAGTGCTCGGCCAATAAACGCTGCCGTTTGCGCAGCACGTTGGGATCGCGAAACCAGTTGGCCCAGATCACGCCCGCATCAACCATGTCGCAAGCGATGGCATAGCGGGTGACGCGTTCGCGTATGCGCTGAACTGCGGCGGTGGTGAGATCAAAGATGCGCTTGGCACGCTCTGCACCCAACTGCTGGTGCAACGCCTCCTCGCCCAGCGAATAACCGCCGAATACAAAACCGCCGTTGCGGCCCGATGCACCGAAACCGACCTGCTCGCGCTCCAGCACTACCACATCGCGCACGCCGCGCTCGGCCAGTCCAAGCGCGGTATTCAGCCCGGCAAAACCGCCGCCGATGATCGCCACACGCGTTTCTGCGCGCCCCTGCAGCGGCGCATAAGGCTCATACGGCATGGCCGTGGCGCGGTAATAGGACGGCACCGGAGATTGCTTCATGAAGGTAAGCCGGGCGGTAACCCGCGGAGGATAACGCAGTTTGGCCTGTATGTAGGCTGGGATGAAATCCCAGCATCCGGCACAAACAAAATGCTGGGATTTCATCCCAGCCTACGTAACGCTATTCAACCAGCGTAACATCCAGGATGCGCTGATCGGCCTGCCCATGATCGTCCACCACGCGCACGGTGTAGCGCCCTGCTCCATGCGGCTGCCAATACAGTGGCTCGCCGGGTGTGCTGCGGCCGACGTAGGCATCGTCGACGAACCAGTACAGACCGCGTACGTCCGCATCATTGGTGGCGGTAAACGGAATACGCTCGTCGGCAAGCTGTTTGAGGCGCAAGGTATAGGTGCTGCTGCGCAAGGGTGAGGTGATGCTGGGTGGCAAACCGCTCACGCGTTCGTTGCCGTTGCAATCCGGATTTACCGGCGGGCGGCGGCGTGGCATGCCGGCTTGCTCGAACACGCGCTGCAGGTCGGAAGGCCAGAATTCGTAGACCTCGACATGCGTGCGCTTGCCATCGAACGGAGGACAGGCCGGCTTGCCGGTCGCATCGTCCATCACCACGGGGCGATAGATGGTGTCGACACGGATCGGCGATTTGCCGGGAATAAACCAGGTCATGCCGGTTTGCGGACACCATTCCGTCGGCAGGTTGCCGCTGGCCAGGCAGACCTGTACGCGCTTGAGGTTGGCCGGCATGGCGCGGATCGGTTCGTTCAGTGGCACGTGTTCGGCACGCAATGCATCGATGATCTGGAAGAACAACGGCGCCGCGGCTTCCACGCCGACGAACGCGGGATTGCCGCTGCCGTCGAAATTTCCGATCCATACCACCAGCACATAGGGGCCGAAGCTGCCGGCCGTCCATGCATCGCGAAAGGCCCACGAGGTGCCGGTTTTCCAGGACACCGGCATGCGCAATCCTTGCGAACCGATCACCTCGTCCGGACGCGGATTCTGGCGCAGGATATCCGTTACCAGGTAGCTGGCTTCATCGCTGAGCAGCCGCGTACCTTCCTGTTGCGGATCATCGATGCGCAGGCGCAAGGGGCGCAGCATGCCGCGATTGGCGAGCATGGCGTAAAGGCCGGCAAGTTCCTGCATGCTGACTTCGCCGCCGCCAAGCACCAGCGACAGGCCGTAATGCTGCTCGCTGGCCATGCGGTTGACGCCTGCCTGCTGCAGGAAATCATAGAGCGTGGGCTCGTGCAGTTGCGAAGCGACCCACACGGCGGGAATGTTGCGGCTGCGGATCAACGCTTGCGTAGCCGTAATGGGCCCAAGGAAATTGCCGTCGAAGTTTTCCGGCGTGTAAGGACCGAATGACGTCGGCACATCGCGCAGCACGGTTTGCGGATGCAGTACGCCTTGATCGAAACCCAGCGCATAGATGAAGGGTTTCAGCGTGGAACCCGGCGAGCGTTTCGCCAAGCTGCCGTTGACCTGGCCTTGGATGGCGGCATTGCGATAATCCGCCGAACCGACCATGGCCTTGATGCCCATGTCGCGCGTATCCACCAGGATCGCCGCGGCATTGGTGATGCCACTGGATGCCTTGCGCTGTACGTACAGCGCGATTTGCCGTTCCAGAATGCGTTGCAGATCGAGGTCCAGCGTGCTGGTGACCACCGCGCTGCGCGTGTTGTCGTTCAACTGTTGCGCGGCCAAGATCTGGTCGACGGCATGCGGTGCTTCAAACGGCAGACGACTGCGCGGACGAAGTGCAAGCGGTAGTGCGAACAGCGGTTTCAAGCTGGCGTCTTGCGGGTGCTTGGGCAGCCATGCCTGGTACAGGCGATTACGTGCATCCGCCAAGCCGTTGCTGATCAACGTATTGTTTGCACCCTCTCCGGTAAGCAAACGGCGCGAAGGGTTTTGTGGAATGACGGCCAGCGTCAAGGTTTCCGGCAAGGTGAGTTGGCTGGCCGGCTTGCCGAAATACACCAGGCTGGCGGTGGCTACACCCTGCACATTGGCGCCATAAGGCGCGAAGTTGAGATACGCCTCGAGAATGTCGTGCTTGGAATAAAACAGCTCCAGTTGCACGGCGCGTGCGATCTGGCGCAGCTTGCCCAGCGGCGTGCGCGTGTTGAGTTTCCACAGCAGGCGTGCCAATTGCATCGTGACGGTAGAGCCGCCTTGTGGCGAGCCGCGCCGCACATAGGTGATCCAGGCGCCACGCAGCAGTCCGTAGGGATTGAAGCCCGCGTGCCAGGCGTACCAGCGGTCCTCGTGCAAGAGCACGCCGTCGACCAGTTGTGGGGAAATGTCTTTCAGCGGAACCCACAGGCGATATTGCTGGTCGCTGGCGAGCGTCAGGCGCAGCAAGTGGCCTTTGCTGTCGTAGACGGCCGTGGAGGACGGTTGCCAGCTGCGCAAGGACGGATGCGGCCACAGGCGGCAGCCGATCAGCACGGCCCATACAAGTGCGGCGGCGACGAGCCAGTTCTGCCAGCGCACGATCCAGTGGCCCATGATGCGCAGGAGTTTCATGAACATCTGCATGCGTACCAATACACCCAACATCTGCCTCAGATGCGTAGGCTGGGATGCAATCCCAGCTTTCCAGCGAACTCCTGATGCTGGGATTGCATCCCAGCCTACAAGAACCCTCGCCCGACTGGGCGAGGGTGCATTGGATCAGGGTTTCTCCATCACCTTCAGCGACTTCCCGCCTGCCGAGCGTGCCTGCAAGGTGCGCTCGTACATCGACTCCGCATACGCCGGCGGCACTACGAACGTACCTGCGTTGGTAGCACGGATGCGATAGACAAACTCGCGTACATCCGGCGTGGCTTCGCCGTAGATCACCACGCGATCTTCGCGAATGTCCGCGTACTCCGGCTGCCAGGTCGACTGCGACAGACCGATCGGCGAGCGCCAGGCCGGCGGTGCACTGGTGTTGCTGTCCTGGCTGTTGCCATCGCTGGAGTTATCGTTGGCGGAACTATCGCTGTTCTGCGCAGCGTCCACGGCCGGCGGCGGTTCGATCACTGGCTCGAAACCGCCTGGCAGCAGGTCCACGATGGCGACGTCGCCCACGGCGTCGCTGCCGGTGGCTCGGATCTTTACGTGCACATCGATCTCTTCGCCAAGGTTGACCGTGTCGAGCGGCTTGCCTTGTGCATCGGTGTACTCGCGAATGATTTCCAGGCCATTGGCGATCGCCTTGTCCGGCTGCACGCGGTCGTAGCCGCTCTGGCTGGCGATGCGCCACGCCGGCAGTTCGCTCTGGTTGACGAAGCGCAGCTTGGTGGCCGCGGCATCCCAGCTGCCTGCCTGCAACAGGTTGCCCTGGATGCTGGAGATCAGTTTTGCACTGCCGTCGGCATGCACCTCCTGGATGCTCAGCTTGTCCAGTTCGCCGCCGGTCTGGCCGGCATAGCTATCGAGCGCCAGGATCGTCATTGAGGAAGATAGCGTGTTGTAGTAATCGTGCGCGAGCGGCCAGGCGATGTTCTCGAACACGCGCGCCGGCAGGGCCTTGGCGCGTTCGGGGAAATGCTTGGACAGCAGGTACAGCACGCTCGCGTCGCGCACCAGCGGGTCGTAGTAGTAGCCGTAGCTGTAGGCCTCGTCGGACTTGGAACGGGCCAGCACTTGCTCGGGGCCGGCCATGAGGCGGTTGGCTTCGTCGTCCTGCTTGAGCAGCTTGTACGACGCGGCCAGCCATGCCGCGGCAAGGTCGTTCTTCCACACTTTGGGATACGCCTCCTGCAGCCGCCTCTGGATCGAAGCGAGCGCGTTGGTGGTGACGTTGCCCTGGCGCGTCAGCAGGTACGCCGCGTAAGCGCGCTGGCGCAATAGATCCAACGAATCCATGCCATCGTTGGCGGCCAACTGCTGCAAGTACTTGTTGCCGGCATCGAGCATGTCCTGCGGCACGGCGGAGCCACGGTCGCGCGCTTCCAGCAGGAAGTTCATGGCGTAGTCGGAAACAAAGGGCTGCGCATCTGGCGTCGCCGACCACAGGCCGAAACCGCCCGCGCTGTTCTGGCGTGAGTGCAGCACATCCACCAGTTTGCCGAGTGCTTCCTGGTTGCTGATCTTCTTGGCATCTTCGCCGCCGAAGGCCGGCTGCAAGGCATGCGCGAACACCGGTACCTGCGGCCACTTGCTGACGATCAGGCGCGGCATGGCCATGCTCACCACCTGCTCGCTGCAGTAGTGCTGATAGTTGACCAGGTAGCTGGTGATGCCCTGGGCAAGCACGATCGGTAGCGGCGAGAACGCCGCATCGCGCGCTGCATAGGCGTCGTACATCTGCCGCAAGGGCGACACTTCCGCCTGGCTGCGCGTGAACACCTGGCCGAGGTCGACCTGGGTGCGATACGCCGCTGCCGGCCGCACCGAGACATCCACGGCCTGATGCGCCAACTTGCCGTTATACGCTGCCGTAAAGGCGAGATGGCCAGAGCCGAGCTTGTCCATTGCCTTGACGCGGAACTTCACCACGCCTTCGTGCATTTCCGCGAGGTTGATGGTCTGCGTCGCCGCGCCAACCACCTGCAGTTGCGGGCCGGTCTGCAGGCTCACCGCCACCGGCACTTGCTTGCCGCCGAGACCGGCAAGGTTGTTGGCAACACCGACGCTCACTTCCACTTCATCGCCCGGCGCCAACGTCGTCGGCACGTTGGGCGAGAGCACGAAATCGCCACGCACAGTGGTCGCGCCTTCGAACGTACCCACGCGATCCGGCGACACGGCCACCGCCATCACCCGCAGCTTGCCGTTGAAGTAATCGGGCACGGTATAGGTGAAGTCTTTGTCGCCATCGACGTCGACGATGCCCGACCAATACACCACCGGTTTATCACGCTTGCGCTTGAACGGATTGAGCTGTCGGCTGATCGCCGCATCCGCATCGCCGCCCGGCGCTGCCGCCAAGGCCATCAGTTTTTCGAAATCCGGCAGGATCAGATCGAGGATCTGCGAGGTCTGCACCTCCAGCATCTTCTTGCGGAAGAAGAACTTCAGCGGATCACCCAGCTTGTAGCGCGCCACCTGCAGAATGCCTTCGTCCACCGCAAACACCACGGCCTTGGCCGGATGATCGGCGTGCAAATGGAAGGTGACGTTGTCGCCGGGTTTCACCAGCGCGGGCGAGTCCACCTTGACCGCATCGCGACGCGCATCCAGGTTGACCGAGAACGGCACCACGCCGTAGCTCAGCGGACTCATGAAGATTTCATCCGACGACGGATCGCGGATGAACTGCACGTTGATGTAGCCGTTGCCTTCGAAGTCCTTCGGGATGGTGATCTGCTGCACCGAACTGGTGGTGTCGGCATGGAACCATGCATGCGCGTAGACCTGGTCGCGCTCGATGGTGATCAGGCCGCTGCCGACGTACGGCGCATGCACGGAAATGCTGACGGTGTCGCCGGGGTTGTAGTCGGCTTTGTCCAGCGTGAGCTGCAGTTCCGCATTGCGATCGAGCGAGCGCGACACGTTGGCATCGCCAGCCACGGAATAGCTCACGCGGTTGACTTCCACGCGATCGCTGCCACGCAGGATGACCAGCGCGTAATTGCCCGGCTTATCGGTGGGCAGGGTGTAATCCATGCCACCGGCCGCAAGGCTCAGCGGCTGCTCGGTGATGGGGATTTCCTTGAGCTTGGATTCGTATTTGTAGACACCCGAATCCTGCTTGGTCAGCACGGAGACGTAGCGGCGTTCGATCAGCTGCGCCTTGAGACCATCGAGCTTGATCGATTTTGCTTGAGGATCGATCGCCACCAGGCGCACTTTGCGCACGGCGTTGCGGCTGACGTAATCCAGATCGTCCTCGCTGCGATAGCCGATCAGCCAATCGTTGCTCGATACCAGCGATTGCGTGGCAGCTGCGACGCTGCGACCGCCTTCGGGCTCGTGCGCCTTGACCAGGAAGTAGAGCTGATAGGTGGCATCGGCATACTTCTTCAGATCAAGATCGAATTCGGCATGACCCTTGTCGTCGGTCTTGCCGTCTTGCAGGTTTTCCTCGTAACCGTCCTTCGCACGTCGAACGTCAAAGAAGTGATAGTCAGGCCAGCTATGGAACGAGGGCCATGCCGGGCGCAACGTGAGCGAGGCTTCCACGCGGCGATCCGCGGCCGGCGTCCCGAACAGGTTTTGCGCATCGACCAGGCCCTTGAGTCCATCGGGTTTCACCCAACCTTCGGCGACCTGGCTGGACAGCTTGGCGCTGACCTTCATGCGGTCGGGCTGGAATTCCTTCACTTGCACGGTGGTGCTGCCGATCTGCGTATCGGCATTGCCGTCGCGCACGATGTACAGATTCACCGTCCACGTGCCGGTCGGTGCGGTTTCCGCCGTGGTATAGGTGAGTTCGCCGAAACCGGAATTGTCCATCGTCAACGGCACCTGCTTCACCGTGACGCCGCGCGGATCGACCACCTGGGCTTGCAGTGGAATGCCCGCGACGTTGCGCAGCCAGCTGGCCGCCCTCACGATCAGGCCGATATGCATGTCGTCGCCCGGACGATAGATGCCGCGGTCGGAGAAGAGGTAAGCGGACAGCGTGCCGGGATTGACCGAACTAGCATCGCCGCCGATATCGAAGCGCGAGTAATCCAGTTGCCGGTCGCTGCCGCCGATCGGCAGGAACGAAAGATCATCCGCCTTTTTCACCACGTACATCGCCGGACGCTTGTCGCGATCCAATCCCTTGAAGGTAGGGAAATGCACATCGCCGTCGGCGCCGGTGTCCTGCGTAAACAGCGTCTGGCCATTGACTGCCAGCACGGACACGGTGGCACCCGCCACCGGCTGGCCGGTGTGGATGGATTGCACGAACACATCCTGACTGCCATCCAGCGCGCGCTTCACCAGCATGCCCAGGTCAGTGACGACGATCAGGCGGCTGTCTTGCGCGTTGGAGGTGTCTTCGCTGTCGGATGCGTCGCTTGAAGCATCGGCGGACGCCGTGTTGTCATCGTCATCCGGCTTGGCACCCGCTGGCGGCGGCGCGATGCCCTGTTTGGCCAGCGCCTTGGCCTTGGCCGCATCTTCGGCCTGCTGCTTGGCTTGCGCGGGATCGAAATCGTAGAGATGCAGCAGGAACACGCCGCGCTTGCCGGATTGCAGGTACTGCCCAAGATCCACGCCCTCGTAGTGCGCGTGCGCGGGATCGCCGGTGGGAAATGCACGCTTCATCTCGAAGCGGTCGACGATGTGCTCTTCGCCGAAGTCATACGGCAATTGCGGATGCTTGTAGTCGCCCTGGTTGAGGCTGACCAGGTGCTGCAACTGATCCGGCAATACACGGCCGATGACCAGGCGCATGCCGGTCATGTTGCGCGATACCACCGAGACGCGCTTGCTGCCGCTCATGGAAAGCAGCGAGCCATCGGCCATGAAACGCAACAGTTTCGGGTAATCGGGCACGGTCATCACCGCGCTCGCCGGAGCGCCCAGCACGTAGCCGCCGAAGGATTTCAGGCCCTTGCCGATGCGCACGTAGATACGCTGGCCGGGATCGGCGTGGAACTTGAAGCTTTGCAGCTCCTGGTAGTCGTTTTCCGTGGGCACGACTTCGAGCGGCAACGGCTTGGCCTTGCGCAGGATGTCTTCACCGACCTCGCCTTCGCTCCAGGGATAGTTGGCTTGCCCCTGGTTGTCGTCGCTTTCGTTGTCGTCGTCGCCCGCTTGCTTGGCGACGTGCGGCTTGCGCGCCGGCAGCACCCACGCATGCACCAGCGAGGCCAGCTCGCTATCGCGCACGGCGCCGCTGAGATTGACCACCATCACCTGTTCGGGCTCGTATTTGTCGTTGTCGACCAGGGTGGGGCTGATGTCCTTGACGGTGAGGCTATACAGGCCCGGCACGCGCACGCCGGTCTGCAGCTTGTCGTCGGTACCGTTGCCGCCGCGCGAACTGCGCACGCCGCTGTCGAGCGTGAGCGATACCGCGCCGTCATCGCGCGGCAGGGCAAGCGGCTGCGAATGAATCCATGCATGCAGCTTGTTGGGATCGTAAGTGACGCTGAATTTCAGCGGCGTCGATGAGGTATCCCCCTGCCCTTGCAGACTCAGCGCGATGCGCTTTTCAAACTGCGCTGGATCGACGGGGTAGTTGAAGTCCATCTGGATGATGGTTTTCTTGGCGGTGGGATCCTGGGGGTCCTGATAGAACTCGCCTTTGCCCAGCGTCGCCTTGAAGGGTTGGGTATCGAAGTCGACATGATCGTCCGCCATCAGCACGTGGTGGGCGAAAGCCTTGGGGATATCGAAGCGGATTTTGTAGTGCTGCCCCACCGGCCAGTCGGCGGCCGGGGTGAAACGCAGGGTCTTATCGTCCACCCACGTCCACTGGCCGTTCGCTTGCGGTTGCATCGCAATGCCATCGGTGACGGGCTTGCCAACCAGCTCGATCGGCGCGGCCGAGGCGGAAAAGACCAGCTCCAGCGGATGGATGCTGAGCGGCTGCTTGGTGTAATCGCTGATATCCGGCGCGTTGACCGTCCAGGTGATGCGTACCGGTTCATGCGGCCGTGGCCGATGCTTGTACCAGTGCCAGCCGAACCATCCACCGCCTGCCATCACCGCTACGGCAGCGGCGATGCCCAACGAGTGCAGCGGGCGGCGCCGCACCACATGCATCCATCCCGGCGCAGACCAGTTCACCTGGCCGACCAGTGGGCTGAGCAGCCACCCCAGCGCGGCCAAGACACCGCGCAGCAAACGCACCGGGAGTAAAAGCAGAAACCGCAGCAAATCCATAATGCCATCCCATGTTCAATCCGTTAGGCAACCCGGCGGGCAAGCCCACCGGGCATTCTTCAATTCGCGGGGATGCCTTATGCCGCAGGCATAAAGCGGGTGAGAACAGGATTTCCCCATGCATAGGCTGCCGTAAGGAGATGGCAGCTTGCGGTCAGGATTCTGGCACGATTCGGTGACGGCGTGGCAGTTCGGCGGCGACTAGATCAACCGTAGGCTGGGATGGAATCCCAGCATGGATGGATATGGCGATGCTGGGATTTCATCCCAGCCTACGTGCATCATTTGGGTCGCGCGATAACCCTTACTTTTCCGCTTTTTCCGCCGCCGCAGAAAAACCGGTCGCCGCCGTCGGATTCGAGTCCGGACACACCCATGCCGGCGGGCATGTCGAGTTGTTCCAACACTTCGCCGGTTTGTGGATCGACGCGCCGCACTTCGCTCTCGTCGCCCTCCCACGTGGCATGCCATAACTCGCCATCGCTCCAGGTAACGCCGGTAACGAAGCGATTGAACTGGATGGTGTTGAGCACGGTGCCGGTGTCGGGATCGATGCGATGGATCTTCCGTTCCCGGTATTCGCCAACCCATAGTGAGCCTTCGGCCCAGGCAAGGCCGGAGTCGCCGCCATGACCAGGCGCCGGAATGGTGGCGAGCACCTGGCCGCTCTTCGGATCGATTTTCTGGATGCGGTCTTCGGCAATCTGAAACAAGTGCTGGCCGTCGAAAGCCGTGCCTGCATGTGCTGCGATGTCCATGGAGCGCACCAGCTCTCCGCTATCCGGATCGAGCGCATTGAGCTTGTCGCCGGAGGCAAACCACAGATGCTCGCCGTCGTAGGTCACGCCAGCCACCTGATCGATGCCAGGAAATGGACCGTACTCACGGATGACTTGGGCGGGGGATCGTTTCATGTCGTGAGTCCTGATGGATGGATGGCAGTCATCCTAATCACCGGGCAGCGGACCGGGGAGTAACAAAATCGACGGAAAATCCGGTACCGGCGGTGTCATCCAGCGACGTGCCGGTCCGCGGCCGAACGACTGCACCTTGCCACTTGCGGCCAGCGATTCGAGCGCACGCTGCACGGTGCGAGGGCTGGCGCCCAAAGCCATGGACAAGGCGGAACTCGACCATGACTCGCCGTCTGCAAGCAAGGCGAGTACGGCGGCATGCCGTTCTTCGGTCGGTGGCGCCAGTACGACGACGTCGCTTGCATGATGCGGCGTTATCGCGAAGCCTCGCTCGGTCGCGCTTATCTCGGCCATCGGTCGCAACATGGCACGCAATCGGCCCATTTCGACACGCAAGCGTGCGCGGTGCGATTCATCGGCATGCCTGGTGCGAAAGGCGTCGGCGATAAGCTGGCTTCTCGATACGTCGGCAGGCCAGGCTTGCGCCAGCTGACGCAACAGCGCGAACAAGATGGAACGTGTCGCCAGCGAGATGACGGTGTTGTCGACATGCACGACGTGACGGCATGCATCCACGACGAAGGCCGGTGACGCCAGCAGCGTTTCGACATCTTCCAAGCGCAGCAAGCGTTCTTCGCCGCGTGCGATCAAGCGGGCAGCCGGAGCATCCAATAGCCGCGATGCACTTTCGACTTCCGCCATCAACGCTGGAATCTTCGCCACGTGCGCAGCATGCCCTGCCCGCGCCAGCGCAGCGCGCGCACGCTTTGTTTGCAGGCACCGAATCGCCATACCTGCCACGACAAGTTCATGCGCGGCGCGTGATGCAGGCGGAAACGGTGAGGGATCGAGTTCTGCGAGCATGCGTTCGGCGTCATCGATGCGGCCAAGCAGGAGCAAGCGCCGAATTTCGATAGTGCGCGCATGCGCGGCATTGATGCGGTCGCCATGCGATTGCAGCGTGGCACGTGCCGTTTCGAGCGCCTTGACTGGCCAACTCAAATCGCGCGACACGAGGGCAATTTCGGCTTCGGCAACGATGCATCGGGCTCTTGCTACAGCCTCTTTCGGACCGAAGCGGCGTGCAGCACTTCGCAGCAGCGCCTTCGCGCGAACGAAATCGCCGAGCTGCGCCATGGCGATGCCTCGCAACGCAAGGCCGGGCGCATCCTCGCGCAGGGCAACCCGCTTCAGGGCGCCAAGGGGATCACCAATGGCGAGTGCACGCGCGGCTGCGGTGATCAGTGAGTCCATAAGAACCTGTTTAGAGTCACTGCGTCGTTTGCCTGGTGGCTGAGCGGCGGTCAGGTGGTTGTGCGGGGGCTTTAAGGCAACACTGATTAAGTATCGCGCCGTCACCCGCCCTGTCTGTCCGCATGCCTTCGGTCCGTCGTCTCGACAGACAACCAGTCTGCCTTCGCCGACGGCCCTGTGCCCTGCGAACAGACAGGGCGGGTGACGACGGCGATACTTAATCAGTGTTGCCTTAAACAGGCTCTAAAGATCGCGCCACACTTGTCACTCCCGCCCGTTCGGGACCTGGGCGTCAACTATAGCCCATGGCCGCGGAGCACCCGGCCGTGACCCACGACCAACGCATCAGGGCATTCGGAGAACGGAGTAGACCATGACCACGCATACGATCGGCACACGCGAAGAATGGCTGGCAGCGCGCATCGAGCTGCTCAAGGCGGAGAAAGAACTCACACACCGCAGCGATGAGCTGGCACGCCAGCGCCAAGCGTTGCCGTGGGTGCCTGTCAACAAGGGTTATCGCTTCGATACCGACGAGGGTGGCGCTTCACTAGCGGACCTGTTTCGCGAGCGCTCGCAATTGCTGGTGTATCACTTCATGTTCGGTCCGGAGTTTGCGATGGGTTGCCCGTCCTGCTCAGCGATTGCCGATGGATTCAACGGTATCGCCACGCATCTGGCCCATCATGACGTGATGCTGTGGGCGGTATCGCGCGCGCCGCTGGGGAAATTGCAGGCGTACAAACGGCGGCTGGGATGGACGTTTCCGTGGGCGTCTTCGCAAGGCGGCGATTTCAATTTCGATTTCACCGTCTCCATCACCGAGGAACAACAGCGCGAAGGCACCTACGAATACAACTATCAGCGCGGCGGGCATGCGATGGACGCGACGACCGAATTTCCGCAAGTCGTCCTCGATCACGCGAAGGCAAGTGGAACGGATGCGCTGACCTATGTGCGAGAACGGCCTGGTGTGAGCGCGTTCGTGCTGGAGGATGGCGTTGTCTATCACACCTATTCGACGTACGCGCGCGGGTTGGATGACTTGTGGGGCATGTTCCAGTGGTTGGACCGTGCGCCGAAGGGACGTAATGAAACCGGGGTTTGGTGGCGGCGTCACGACGAATACGACAAGCGGTAAGGCACTCCAGCCGTCGCCCCGGCGAGCGCCGGGGCACAGCGACTTTCCGGATATCCCAAGACCGCGGGTCCCAGCTTTCGCCAGTTCGATGGTATCGCCCCCGCATGTCGAAAACACGACCCCTGCTACGTCATCCCTATGAGACCTGCTGCATCGAGACAGCCATGATCACCTCGCAGACTTCCGAACGGACCTTTTTCGCCGCTTCGGCGGCGATCTTCGCCACCAGTGCGGTGCTGACGATCGTCGGGTGCGCGTCCATGTCCCGCATGGATGCCATGCCGATGCCAGGCGGCTGGTCGATGTCGATGATGTGGATGCGCATGCCGGGCCAGACGTGGGGCGGTGCGACAGCGTCTTTCATCGCCATGTGGTGCGTGATGATGGCGGCGATGATGTTGCCGTCCTTGGTCCCCACGCTGCGACGCTATCGTCAGGCCATCAGAACAACCGATGGCAGGCAGGCGGGGTGGCTGACCGTGTCGGTGGGTACAGGCTATTTTGCCGTATGGGCCGTGTTTGGAATGCTGGTCTTTCTGCTGGGCACCACGTTTGCAGCAGCAGAAATGCAATGGCCGGCATTGGCGCGCAGCGTGCCACCGATGGCCAGCATGATCGTGATGGCCGCCGGCGCCGTGCAATTCACCCACTGGAAAACCTGTCGTCTCGCGCGTTGTCGTGAAGCGTTGCGCGATACTCATGCACTGCCCCCACACGCCATGTCGGCGTGGGAGCAAGGCATGTATCTAGGACTGCATTGCTGCCTGAGCTGCGCCAATCTGACCGCAATTCAGTTGGTGATCGGTGTGATGGATCTGCGTGCCATGGCATTCGTGACAGTGGCGATCACGGCCGAGCGACTGGTGCCCGCGAGCAAGCTGGTAGCGCAAGCGATTGGGCTTGCCGCGATCGGCGCGGGGCTGGTGCTGCTGGTTTGATTTGTCGACGGGGACGAAATCCCAGCTTTGATTGACATGGTGGTGCTGGGATTTCGTCCCAGCCTACGGGCTCGGCTAGCCATGGTGGGTTGGGGTTCGCACACGCTCACCCCAACCTGCACATACGCGAACGCTTAATACGACTTGGCGACTTCGCGCACGACCTTCGCCAGGCTGGGGTCCTGCATCGCCATATGCATGGTGGCGCGCACCAGGCCGGCTTTGTTGCCGCAATCAAAACGCGTGCCTTCGAAGCGATAGGCCAATACCTTGCCCTGCTCCGTCAGCAATGCCTCGATCGCGTCGGTGAGCTGGATTTCGCCACCAGCGCCCGGGGTGGTCTGTTCCAGCAACTGGAAGATGCGGCCGGGCAAGACATAACGACCGACCACGGCGAGGTTGGACGGCGCATCCGCCGGCTTGGGCTTTTCGACCATGTAGCGGATACGCGCGCTGCGCTCGTTGACCGGTTCGGCGTCGACGATGCCGTATTTGTCGGTCTGGTCGTGCGGCACTTCTTCCACGGCGATGACGCCGGCGTTTTCGGTTTGGGCAAGCTCGGCCATCTGGCCCAGCGCGCCTTTGCCTTTGTTCCAGATCAGGTCGTCCGGCAGCACCACGCCGAACGGCTCATCGCCTACCACCGGCTTGGCGCACAGCACGGCATGGCCAAGGCCAAGCGCTTCGGGCTGGGTGACGAAGATGGCGCGCACGTTGCGCGGCAGCGTGCCTTGAACCAGGGCGAGCAATTCATCCTTGCCCTTTTCCTGCAGCTTGGCCTCCAGTTCGTAGGCTTTGTCGAAATAGTCGGCGATGGCGTGCTTGTAGCGGTTGGTGACGAAGATCAGCGTATCGGCCCCGGCATCGACGGCTTCATCGACGGCGTACTGGATCAGGGGCTTATCCAGCACCGGCAGCATTTCCTTGGCGACCACCTTGGTGGCCGGGAGAAAACGCGTGCCGAGGCCGGCCACCGGAAACACCACCTTGCGCAATGGTTTACTCACTCACTTCTCTCCAATGTCGGTACGGCGTAGCGGAATCACGTTGCTCGGTTGGGCAACGTCGCTCCAGCTGAATGATGGAAGCAAACTGGATACGCACTGGCGCAGTTCGTCTTCATTGAAACTCTGTACGGCATGCGTGGCCTTGGCCATCTGCGCCTGCAGCAAGTCCCACGATACCGGCCGGTGCTGCGCTAGAAATATCTTGTTGTGTGTCGTCGCGCTGTAGTTTTCCAGCGGGTGAAATAGTTCTTCGAACAATTTTTCGCCCGAACGCAGGCCGGTGTAGACAATGGGGATTTCCGTGCCGGGCTTTTTGCCGGCAAGCCGGATCATCTGTTCGGCAAGATCGCGGATCTTCACCGGCTCGCCCATGTCCAGCGCGAAGATTTCACCGCCCTGCCCGATCGCCGCCGCCTGCAGGATCAGCTGGGTGGCTTCCGGAATGGTCATGAAGTAGCGCGAGATTTCCGGATGCGTGACCGTGATGGGACCGCCGCCCTGGATCTGCTGGCGGAACAAGGGCACCACGGAGCCGGCCGAATCCAGCACGTTGCCAAACCGCACGGTGATGAAGTGCGTGTTCGAATGCGCGTTGAGGTTCTGGCAATAGATTTCCGCGATGCGCTTGCACGCGCCCATCACGCTGGTCGGGTTGACGGCTTTGTCGGTGGAGATGAGCACGAAGCATTCCACACCGCTTTCGCTGGAAAGGTCGGCCACATTGCGTGTCGCCATCACGTTGTTACGCACCGCGGTACGCAGTTGCCCCTGCAGCATCGGCACATGTTTGTACGCAGCCGCGTGGAAAACCACTTGCGGTTTTGCTTCGGCAAATAGACGGCGCATCGCGATGGCATCGCCGCAATCGGCAAGCACGCTATTGAGCAGCAGCTCCGGATAGGCCGCACGCAATTCCTGCGAAATCTGATAGAGGTTGTATTCGCAGGATTCCACGATGGTGAGCGCTTGCACGCCCAGTCGCGCAACCTGGCGGCACAGCTCCGAACCAATCGAGCCACCGCCGCCGGTAACCAGCACGCTGCGGTTGGTCAGCGTTTCGCGGATGCGTGTCCAGTCCAGCTCGACGGCATCGCGGCCGAGCAGATCTTCGATCGATACTTCCTTGATCTGGTTGAACTGGGCACGACCGGCGACAACGTCTTCGAGCTTGGGCACCGTGCGATAAGGCAAGCCGGTGCGGTCGCACAGCTCGACCACCTGGCGCATCTGCCGCGCACTGGCACCCGGCAAGGCGATCAGCAGCATTTGCACGGCGGCTTCTTTCGCCACATCCGGCAGTTGCTCCAGCGAACCCAGCACCGGCTTGCCGTTGATGCGCGCACCGCGCAACGAACGCCGGTCGTCCACGAAACCGACCACCATGAAACGCGTATCACGATGCAGATCGCGCGACAGCGCTTCACCGGCACTATCGGCACCGACGATCAGCACGCGCTGCGTCTTGGCATTCATGAAAAGATCGATGCGGCTGTCCTTCCAGAAGCGATAGGCCAGACGCGGCGTACCAAGGAACAGCGCCAGCACGAAGGGATACAGCAGCAACACCGACCGCGGTACACCGTCCAGACGTCCATACAGGAACAGCGAAACACCGATCGCCACCGTACCGACGATGGCCGCGCGCAGGATGTTCCACAGATCCGGCAGGCTGGCGAAACGCCACACGCCTTTGTAAAGGCCGGTCCACGCGTAAACCATGCCCTGCACGGCGAGCACGATCGGAAATTCATACGGTTCGAAAGCGATGAGCAGCTTCGGATCAAGCGCGTAGCGCAATTCCTTGGCGACCCACCAGGCGATGGCCGTAACGAGCAGGTCATGCAGAACTACTGCCGCCCGCGGATGAACTGTGCCGACCCATTTACGTATGGACATGACGAACCTTGTATCGATCCCGCTTGATCAGGCGACGCTTGGCTTGAACCCAAACGACCGCCGCGATCGCATAAGTGACGACGCAGGCCAAAAGCCCGATCCCTGGTTTTTTGAACGCCAACGCGGCCAACGGTGCCGCGATCAGCAGATTCCACCCCAGATACCATGCTGCACTTGCCGCATGCGTGTGGCCCCTGCGCACAATCCATTGATACAGATGTTCGCGGTGCGCAGCATACCAGCGCTTGCCTGCCAGCATACGGGTGAGCAGCGTAAGGCTGGCATCCGTCACGAAAGCTGAACTGAGAATCAGGGCCGGCCACACCAGTGGCCAATACAGGCGCCATAACATGGCAGTCAGCGCAAAAAGCAGCAGGCCGATGGTGCCGCTTCCCACGTCACCCATGAAAATGCGCGCCGGCGAGCGGTTGTAGTACCAAAAGCCCAGGCAAGCCGCCGCCACGCAAGCGGCAGCACCCGCAAGCGCGGGCTGGTCCATGCACCCCGCCAGCACGGCCAGGCCACAGGCTACGAACATGCCTTGCTGCGCAAGCAGACCGTCAATGCCGTCCATGAAGTTATGCAGGTTGATGCTCCACGTTCCACCCAGCACCCAGAGCGGTATCCACAGCCAGCCAAGGGGGCCACTGACCAACGCCGCTAAAAACAGGGCAACAGCGAATAATTGCACTCCAAAGCGTGGAAGAACTGGCAAGGAATTGTGATCGTCCCACCAGCCGATCAAGGCAATCATCGCGGCTGCGATCAACAGCGTGATAGTCACGTGAAGCGGCCACGGCGATGAAGGTTGCAGCAGGCATATCGGCATCGTCAGCAGGGCCGCCACCACGATGCCGATGCCACCGCCGCGCGGCGTCGGTATGGTGTGCGAACGACGCTGCCCCGGCTGGTCAAGCATGCCGCGGCGATGGGCATAGACAATGGACGCGCGCACCACGCCCAGCGCAACTAGCAAGGCAAAGACAATGGCGAGCGCGATCGGGGCAAAACCAGCCGCCATCGCGTCACTCATTGGCCACCCCGTGAATGGGGCGAATCGTGCTCCAGCCTTTGCAGCTCGGGCACTGCCAGTGATGCGCCTTGGTGCCGAAGCCGCAATGGCTGCAGCGATACATCGCTTGGCCTTCGAGCAGCTTGCGCGTGAGGTCGCGCAGAATCAGAAAGTTCTCGCGCGCCTCGCCTTCGATCTTGTCCATGGTCGCATCGATCAAAGCCATCAGCCCGCGCACGGAAGGACGTTGGCGCAATTGCGACGTAAGGAAATCGATCGCGGGCTTTTCGCCATCGCGCTGCTGGTACAGATGCGTCAGTGCAAGCACGGGCGAGATGCCGTGATAGCGCGCAAGGATGTCGCGCAGGAAACGTTCCGCGCGTTCCATCTGCGCGGAGCGCGCGTAGCTGTCGAGCAAGGGCGGCAGGATTTCCGGCACAAAGGCGATATCTGCTTCGACGGCGCGTTCGTAGGCATCCACCGCCTCGGCATGCTGCCCTTCTTCCGCATGCAGGCGTCCCGTCAGCATGAAGGCGCGCACGCAATTAGGCTGCGATGCAAAAGCTTGCTGCAGATATTCCCGCGCCTCGGCACGCGCACCATGCTGGCGCGATTGCTCGGCCAGTTCGCAGTAGAACTGCGCGATGGTGGTGCCCTCTTCTTCGCGGGTCATGGTTTCCAGGCGGCGCGCGTGTTCGATGGCTTTGTGCCAGTCGCGCTCGTGCTGGTAGATCGCGATGAGATGGCGCAACGCCGAGGGCGCATGTGCGTTCATCGCCACCAGATCCGAGAACAGCGCTTCGGCGCGGTCGAGCAGACCGGCGCGCATGTAGTCTTCGCCCAGCTCCAGCAAGGCCACGGTCTTCATCCCTTCCGAAAGACCGGGTCGGGAGACCAGATGTTGATGCAGACGGATGGCTCGATCCACTTCACCGCGACGCCTAAACAGGTTGCCTAACGCTAAGTGCGTTTCTACGGTGTCGCGGTTGTATTCGGCGAGCTTGAGGAACACCTCGATCGCCTTGTCCTGCTCCTCGTTGAGCAGATAGTTCAGGCCGCGAAAGTAATCGGAGGAGAGCTCGCTGACCTGCACCCCGGAACGGCGCACCCCCGCGCGCCGCGCCGTCCACCATCCACTCAGGAAGGCTGCCGGTATAAGTAGCGCCAGCAGCGAATAGAAGATGCTCATGATGCTTTGCTTGCCTTGGCGCCTTTGACCTTGGCCGCACGCCGCCGCTCACGGCGATGGCGCGTGGTGACGCCAAGCCATGCGGTCAGGCCGCCGAGAATCCAGCCCAGCGCGAGCATGGCCAGCAAGGCCGCGCCTTTCGGCACCTGGATACGCGCAAACGCGAGGTCGTAACCGACGAGGTCCGCATTGAGCGCCCCCAGGATCACCCCCCCGGCGATGAACAGTAGCAACAGCAGCATGACGATCAATCGCATCGTGCGACTTTACCCGATTGGCTGAACAGCTCACAGGGGAATGTGAAGAAGTGATTCAGTCGGATTCCCAACTTTTTCGCGGGGCAAAAGAAAAGGCAGGATCGGCTCGACGCCGCCTGCCTGTCGGAATAAGCATTTGCTGGAGGCTTAGCCGGCTTGCTGTTCCAGATGCAAGTTCACGCGTTCGCGCAATTCCTTGCCGGGTTTGAAATGCGGAACGTGCTTGCCGGGCAAGGCAACCGCTTCACCCGTCTTGGGATTGCGGCCCATGCGCGGCGGCCGATAATGCAGCGCGAAGCTGCCGAAGCCGCGTATTTCGATGCGTTCCCCGCTCGACAACGCCTGGCTCATCTGCTCGATGACGTTCTTGACTGCCAGCTCGACGTCGCTGAACGCAAGATGGGTTTGACGCCTCGCCAGCGCCTCAATCAGCTCGGATTTGGTCATGGGTCCCCAATGTCCGTGACGTGGAATGAATCGGGGCGGCGCAACACCGCCCCGATGCAGGCACTACATCAATCAGCCTTGTTGAGCTGCTCCTTGAGCAGCGCACCAAGCTTGGTCGTGCCACCCGACGCGGACGAGTATTCGGCCATGGCGTCTTGCAGCTCTTCCTCATCCTTGGCGCGGATCGAGAGCGACAGCTGACGGCCCTTGCGATCCATACCGGTGAACTTGGCTTCCACCTTGTCGCCCACCTTCAGATGCTGGGTAGCATCGTCGATGCGCTCCTTGGCGATGTCGCTGGCACGGATATAGCCCTCGACGCCATCGCCCAGATCCACCACGGCACCCTTGGCGTCCACTTCCTTCACCGTGCCGGTGACGATCGCGCCACGCTGATGGACGGCCATGAAGTGACCGAACGGATCTTGCTCCATCTGCTTGATGCCGAGCGAGATGCGCTCGCGCTCCGGATCCACGGCCAGCACCACGGCTTCGATCTCGTCGCCCTTCTTGAAGTTGCGCACGAGGTCTTCGCCGGAAGCCTGCCAGGAGATGTCGGACAGGTGCACCAGACCGTCGATGCCGCCGTCCAGGCCGATGAAGATGCCGAAATCGGTGATCGACTTGATCTGGCCGGACACCTTGTCGTTTTTCTTGTGGGTGGCGGCGAAAGCTTCCCACGGGTTCGAGCGGGTCTGCTTGATGCCCAGCGAGATGCGGCGACGCTCTTCATCCACGTCCAGCACCATCACTTCGGTCTCGTCGCCAACCTGCACCACCTTGGCCGGATTGACGTTCTTGTTGGTCCAATCCATTTCGGAGACGTGCACCAGGCCTTCCACGCCCGGCTCGATCTCGACGAAGCAGCCGTAATCGGTGACGTTGGAAACCTTGCCGAACAGGCGGCTGCCGACCGGATAACGGCGCGAGATGGCGACCCACGGATCGTCGCCCAACTGCTTCAGACCCAGCGACACGCGGTTGCGCTCGCGGTCGTACTTCAGCACGCGCACGTCGAGCTCGTCCCCGACGTTGACCACTTCGGACGGATGACGCACGCGCTTCCACGCCATGTCGGTGATGTGCAGCAGGCCGTCGATGCCGCCCAGATCCACGAACGCGCCGTAGTCGGTGAGGTTCTTGACCGTACCCTTCACCACTGCGCCTTCGGTCAGGCGTTCCAGCAGCTTCTCGCGCTCCTCGGAGAACTCGGTCTCGACGACGGCGCGGCGGCTGACAACGACGTTGTTGCGCTTGCGGTCCAGCTTGATGATCTTGAATTCGAGATCCTTGCCTTCCAGGTACACCGGATCGCGTACCGGACGCACGTCGACCAGCGAACCCGGCAGGAACGCGCGAACGTCCTTGATATCGACGGTGAAACCGCCCTTGACCTTGCCGGAGATCTTGCCGGTGATGGTCTCTTCCTTGTCGAAGGCCTGCTCGAGGTCGTCCCACACCATGGAACGCTTGGCCTTCTCGCGGGAGAGCTTGGTCTCGCCGAAGCCGTCTTCCAGTGCGTCGAGGGCTACCTTCACCTCGTCGCCCACGCGTACTTCCAACTCGCCGTTCTCGCTCTTGAACTGCTCGATCGGAACGATGCCTTCGCTCTTGAGGCCAGCGTTGATCACGACGACGTCGTTGCGGATTTCGACAACGATGCCGGTGACGATGGCACCCGGCTTCAGCTTAGAAATGGCCTGTTGGCTCTGTTCAAACAGCTCGGCAAAACTTTCAGTCATGTTGATTCCAAAATAAGAAAAGGCCCTCACCCCACTGCGCGCCGTCGGAGTAATTGCGCAGATGGGCAGGCCCACCGGTTATGGGTGATCGGGACGCTCCCTCACACCGTTGACCCAAAACTTCATGCCGCGACATGAAGCGCCAATGCCGCCGCAATCCGGTTACGGATTCACGACGGCCAAAACTTTAGCGACCACATCCTCGATCCCCATGCCGGTGGTATCCACCAACACCGCATCGCGGGCGGGTTTCAGCGGTGCCACGGCTCGCGATGCATCGCGGGTGTCACGCGCCTCAATTTCGCTCTGAAGGGTGGCAAGTGTAACGCTGAGCCCCTTTTCCTTCAACTGCTTATAGCGTCTTTTTGCCCTTTCGGCGGCGCTGGCGGTGAGGAATACCTTGTAGAGCGCATCGGGAAAGATCACCGTGCCCATGTCGCGTCCGTCTGCCACCAGGCCAGGCGACTTGCGGAAGCTCAGCTGCAGATCGACCAGCGCTTTGCGCACCGAAGGAATCGAAGCAATGGCCGAAGCCGCGGCGCCGGCGGTCTCCGTACGCAGCTCGTCTGTGGCATCGTGCCCATTGACGATCACGCGCGTTTCGCCATCATGTGGCGCCGCACGAAACTGGATCTTCGTGGTTTGCGCGCAACGGGTGACGGCCTCGGCGTCGGAGAGATCCAACCCTGCGGCCCCGGCGGCGTAACCAACCGCCCGGTAGAGCGCCCCGGAATCCAGCAATCGCCAGCCCAGGTGCTCGGCCACCAGCCGGCTGATCGTGCCTTTGCCTGATCCAGAAGGTCCGTCGATGGTAAGTACGGGCACGGACTGGCGTGTTGGCATGGACGGACCTGATGGCACGGGAAGTGCTTAGCTTATCGTGTTTACAGGGGTGCCAGGCGCATGCTTTCCAGTTCCTCATCGACCGTATCCGGGTTTCAGCCCGCTTCCATGAACGACCTCCACCACCAGTTCCATCAGGCCGCCGACGATCTACGGCACCGCAAGGAACGGCCCGACAACGACACGCTGCTCTCGCTTTATGGGCTCTATAAGCAGGCCCTTGAAGGCGACGTGCACGACTGCCAGCCCACCAGCTTCTTCGACTTCATCGGTACCGCCAAACAGGAAGCCTGGTCGCGCTTGAAAGGCATGCCGCAAGACGAGGCGATGCGCCAATACGTGGAACTGGTACAACAATTGCTCGACTGAAGCGGCGCCTGCCGCGCCTGGGCCACTTGCGCCCACTCACAATAGCGGGCACATTCATACGATCGTT
Source organism: Dyella sp. (assembly GCF_035277725.1). Taxonomy (GTDB): domain Bacteria; phylum Pseudomonadota; class Gammaproteobacteria; order Xanthomonadales; family Rhodanobacteraceae; genus Dyella_B. The sequence goes on from NZ_DATEJY010000114.1 coordinate 25,319, forward strand.
TGAATAACGGTCGCCGCATGAACTACCCCCATTTGTTTGCCCCGCTCGACTTGGGCCACGCCACCCTGCCCAACCGCATCCTGATGGGCTCGATGCACACCGGACTCGAAGACAACGCGGCCGATTTCGACAAGCTGGCGACGTATTTCGCCGAACGCGCCCGCGGCGGCGTGGGCCTGATGGTCACCGGCGGCATCGCACCCAGCATCGAAGGTTGGCTCAAGCCCTTCGGCGGGCGCATGACTCTGCCCTGGCACAAGCCACGGCATCGCAAGATCACCCGGGCGGTGCATGCAGAAGGTGGACGCATCTGCATGCAGATCCTGCACGCAGGGCGTTATGGCTATCACCCGCTGTCGGCCGCACCATCAAGCATTCAATCCCCGATCACACCGTTCAGGCCGCGAGAGCTCAGTGCACGAGGTGTGGAGCGCACCATCAAGGATTTCGTCCGTTGCGCGCAACTCGCACGCGAAGCCGGCTACGACGGCGTGGAAGTGATGGGTTCGGAAGGCTATCTGATCAATCAATTCATCGCCGCACGCACCAATCAACGCACCGATGCCTGGGGTGGCGATGCCGCAAAACGCATGCGTTTTCCGCTCGAAATCGTGCGTCGTATGCGCGAAGCCGTCGGCAAGGATTTCATCATCATCTACCGCCTTTCGATGCTTGATCTGGTGGAAGGCGGGCAACCCTGGCAAGACATCGTCACACTCGCCAAGGGCATGGAAGCGGCCGGCACCAGCATCATCAATACCGGCATCGGCTGGCATGAAGCACGCGTGCCGACCATCGTCACCAGCGTGCCGCGCGCAGGCTTCAGCTGGGTCACGAAGAAACTCAAGGGCGAAGTTTCGATTCCGTTGATCACCACCAACCGCATCAACATGCCCGACGTGGCGGAGCGAATTCTTGCCGGCGGCGAAGCGGATATGGTGTCAATGGCGAGGCCGTTGCTGGCTGATCCGGAGTGGGCGATCAAGGCAAAGGCTGGCCGTAGCGAACGCATCAATACCTGCATCGCTTGCAACCAGGCTTGCCTCGATCACGTGTTTTCGAACCAGCGCGCAAGCTGCATGGTGAATCCTCGTGCCTGCCATGAGACGGAGCTGCAAATCATTCGGGCAAAAACGCGCAAACGCATCGCGGTGATAGGCGCAGGACCGGCGGGCATGGCATGCGCATCCACGCTCGCGGAACGTGGCCACGACGTCACGCTGATCGATGGCGCAAGCCACATCGGCGGCCAGTTCAACTACGCCAAGCGCATTCCTGGGAAAGAAGAATTCCACGAAACACTGCGCTATTTCACGCACCGCCTTGCCGATACCGGCGTGCACGTACAGTTAGGGCAAATCACAAATGCAGCTGCACTCAAAGCGGCAAACTACGACGAAGTGATTGTCGCCACCGGCATCACGCCGCGCCGGGTGAACTTCCCCGGCAGCAACGATCCGCGCGTACTGAGCTACCTCGATGTGCTTGCGCGAAATCAACCCGTCGGCCAGCGCGTCGCCATCATCGGCGCCGGAGGCATCGGCTTCGACGTGGCCGAGTTCCTGGTCGAGCACGCGCCCTCGCCCACCACTGACGTCACACGCTGGACACGCGAATGGGGCGTGGACATGCAGCTGGACCATGCCGGCGGTCTATTGAAGCCACAGCCGGAGCCACCCGCGCGGCAAGTCTGGCTGCTGCAACGTACGGCAGGCCGGCCAGGCGCGCGCCTCAACAAAACCACCGGCTGGGTGCATCGCGCCACGCTGAAGAACAAGCAGGTCACCATGCTGGGCGGCGTGAGCTATGACCGCTTCGATGAGCAGGGACTGCACATCACGATCGACGGCAAGACCCAGGTGCTGTCCGTCGATAACGTCATCGTCTGCGCCGGCCAGGAATCCAACCGCAGCCTTGCCGATGACCTGATTGCTCAGGGGCATCCTCGTGTACACGTGATTGGCGGTGCTGACGTCGCGGCGGAACTGGACGCCAAGCGCGCTATCGCTCAAGGCACGCGACTTGCCACCCAGCTTTAAGAAAGCTCGGCAAGCATTCACGAGAAACAGAAAAGGAAGCGCCCCGCCAGCGACGCGTCGGTATTGGCTCTGGGGAGGGATGCCGATATACCGCGGGGGTAGCGTCGCTGCGGGGCGAGGTCTGCGCCACTCGGGGGGAGGGGGTCAGTGGCGCGACGGAGAGGATATTATGATCGACGCGATACAGAATCAAATATATATTTAGAGCCCAATTTATTCGAAAGTCATATATGTTTGATTTTCGCCAGCTGCGTTACTTCATCGCCGTTGCGGAGGAGCTGAGCTTCACCCGCGCCGCGCAGCGCCTGCATCTGTCGCAGCCACCGCTGTCGCAGCAGATCCAGGCGCTGGAGCAAGACCTGGGCGTACGCCTGCTCGAACGCGACAAGCGCAACGTCATGCTTACCGAGCCAGGCCGGCTGTTCCTCGATCAGGCGCGGCAGATTCTGGCCATGGCCGATGAGGCTCGCACCCAGGTCGCCGAGGCCGCAGCTGGCTTCAGCGGGCATCTCCGGCTCGCCTACACCGTTTCCGTATCTTTCCACCCCGCCCTGCCCCAGACCTTGCTGCAGTTGGGTCAGAACGCGCCCAACGTGCGTGTGTGGCTGAGCGAGATGTATACCCAGCCGCAGTTCTCAGCCATCCGCAACGGCCAGATTGACGTGGGCTTCGTAAGGGATCTCCCCACTCACGAAGACGATGCCCGAGCCTTGCGCGTGGACGTCATCGATTACGAACCCCTGCTGCTCGCCCTGCCTGAAGGCCACCGCCTGGCTGGCCGACAAAGCGTGGAATTAGGTGAAGTTGCCGGCGATCCGTTCGTGGTGCAGCCGCGCGAGCTGGCGGCAACCTTGTACGACCGGCTGCTGCGCCTAGCCGCCAAAGCCGGATTCCACCCAGTGATTCGACAACACGCCCAACAGCTCAACGGCCTGCTTGCACTGGTGGCTGCCGACGTTGGCTTGGCTCTCGTGCCCGCCAGTATGCAGGTGGTGAAGCTGCCCGGGGTAAGCTATGTGCCGTTGGCCGATCCCGATGCGCACCTCGTGCTGGCCGTCGCCAGCCCGGCAGAAAACCCATCGCCTGTCGTAGCGCAGTGTCTGGAAACGGTCGCCGCAGCAAAAGCCGCCATAGGCTTGTGACAAGCGATTGAAATAGCTATACTTGCGCGCTTTCTTTGTTTCGTTTCGTTCCAGGAGCCTGCCGTGAAGGTGCTTTCCTCTTTGAAGTCCGCCAAGCAGCGGCACCGTGACTGCAAGGTTGTGCGCCGTCGCGGCAAAGTGTTCGTGATCTGCAAGAGCAACCCGCGTTTCAAAGCGCGTCAGCGTTGATCGAAGTCACGATCCGATAAAAAAAGCCGCTGCAAAGCGGCTTTTTTTATGCCTCACGACATTCGTTTCTCGCGAGATTCCCCTCGCCCCAACCCTCTCCCCATGGGGGAGAGGGAGCAAAGCAAGCGTTACTCGTAACTGACGCCAGTAATTTCGTAACGCTTCACGCCATTGGGCGCCGTGAACTCGAAACTGTCGCCCTCGCTCTTGCCGATCAACGCACGCGCAATCGGCGAAGACACCGCGATCAAGGCTTGCTTGATGTCAGCCTCCAGATCGCCAACGATCTGGTACTTCACCGCTTCACCGCTTTCTTCTTCCAGTTCCACGATCGCGCCGAACACAATCTTGGTGCCCGGATTCAAACGCGACACGTCGATCACTTCAGCCGTGGACAGTGCCGCTTCCAGCTCGTTGATGCGGCCTTCGATAAAGCTCTGTTGCTCGCGCGCGGCGTGATATTCGGCGTTCTCCTTGAGATCGCCGTGCGCGCGCGCTTCCGCAATCGCCGCGATGATCTTGGGACGCTCGACCGACTTCAGACGCTCCAATTCACCGCGCAGACGCTCGGAACCAGCCTTGGTAATGGGTGCACGACTCATGCATTCAGCTCCTTGTGTAGTTCTTGCAGGCTGTGCACTTCGCCACTGTCGTGGTAATCCAATGAATGCACCAGCGCACGCGCGCCTGCAACCGTCGTGGAATACGTGACGCGATGCTGCAGAGCCTCGCGCCGGATCGAGAACGAGTCGGCGATTGCCTGCTTGCCCTCGGTGGTGTTGACGATATAGACAATCTCGCCGTTCTTGATCAGGTCGACAATATGCGGACGGCCTTCCAGCACCTTATTGATGCGTTCGCAGATCACACCGTGCGAGGTCAGATAGCTTGCCGTACCGGCGGTAGCAACCAGCGTGAAGCCACGTGAGGCAATGTCTGCCGCAATCGGCAGCAGGCGATCCTTGTCGGCATCGCGCACGGACACGAACACCTTGCCCTGCGGCGGCGTCTTTATGCCAGCCGCATCATGGCCGCGTGCGAACGCTGCGCCGAAGCTGCGGCCAACACCCATCACTTCGCCGGTGGAGCGCATTTCCGGGCCAAGGATCGGATCGACGTTCTGGAATTTCAGGAACGGGAAGATCGCCTCCTTCACCGAGTAATACGCCGGAATCACTTCGCGCGTCGCCCCCTGCTCTTCCAGCGTGCGGCCCGCCATGCAACGTGCAGCAATCTTGGCCAGCGCCACGCCGGTAGCCTTGGAGACGAACGGCACCGTGCGCGACGCACGCGGATTCACTTCCAGGATGAACACAGTGTCGCCCTGAATCGCAAACTGCGTATTCATCAGGCCGATCACTTTCAGCTCTTTCGCCATCAGGCCGACCTGGCGGCGCAGCTCGTTCTGGATCGCGGGTGACAGCGAATACGGCGGCAGCGAGCAGGACGAATCGCCCGAGTGCACGCCGGCTTCCTCGATGTGCTCCATGATGCCGCCGACCAGCACGTTGCCATCGCGATCGGCAATGACGTCCACGTCCACTTCCACCGCGTGATCGAGGAAGCGGTCGAGCAGCACCGGTGAATCGTTGGACACCTGCACGGCTTCGCGGATGTAGCGCGACAGATCCGCATCGTCGTACACCACTTCCATCGCGCGGCCACCCAGCACGTAGCTCGGACGCACCACCAGCGGATAGCCGATCTCGCGCGCCAGCGCCAAAGCTTCATCGGCATTGCGTGCCGTGCGGTTCGGCGGCTGTGTGAGCCCCAGCTTGGCAATCATCTGCTGGAAACGCTCGCGGTCTTCGGCCAAATCGATCGAATCCGGTGTGGTGCCGATGATCGGTGCGCCCGCTGCTTCCAATGCGCGCGCGAGTTTCAGCGGCGTCTGGCCACCGTACTGCACGATCACGCCCTTGGGTTTTTCCAGGTCGACGATTTCCAGCACGTCTTCGAGCGTGAGCGGCTCGAAGTACAGGCGATCCGACGTGTCGTAATCGGTGGAAACGGTTTCCGGATTGCAGTTGACCATGATGGTCTCGAAGCCATCCTCGCGCAGCGCCAAGGCGGCATGCACGCAGCAGTAATCGAATTCGATACCTTGGCCGATACGGTTCGGGCCACCACCCAGCACCATGATCTTGTCGCGGCTGGTGGGATTGGCTTCGCACTCTTCCTCGTAGGTCGAGTACATGTACGCCGTCGTGGTCGCAAACTCGGCCGCACAGGAATCCACGCGCTTGTATACCGGGCGCACGCCCAGCGTACGACGCAGGTGACGAATCGCCGCTTCGTCCGTGTTGGTGAGTTCTGCCAGGCGCGCATCGGAGAAACCAAGACGCTTCAGCTCACGCACGCGCCCCGCATCGAGTGCGGTCAGCCCTTGCTCGCGCACTTCCTTTTCAGTGAGCACGATGTCTTCGAACGCAGCAAGGAACCACGGATCGACGTGGCTAAGGTCATGCACCTCTTCCAGCGTCAGGCCAGCCCGGAACGCATCGGCCAAGTGGAACACGCGATCAGGACGCGGCTCGCGCAGTTCGCGCTTGAGCTTGGCCAGGCCTTCATCGCTGGTGATGTCCAGGCCAGTGGGATTGAGACCGGTCTTGCCAATTTCAAGACCGCGCAACGCCTTCTGCAGCGATTCGTGGAAGCTGCGACCAATCGCCATCACTTCACCCACCGACTTCATCTGCGTGGTGAGGCGTGCATCGGCCTGCGGGAACTTCTCGAACGCAAAGCGCGGAATTTTGGTAACGACGTAATCGATGGTCGGTTCGAACGAGGCTGGCGTAAGGCCGCCAGTGATGTCGTTCTTCAGCTCATCCAGCGTGTAGCCCACGGCGAGCTTTGCCGCGACCTTGGCAATCGGGAAACCGGTGGCCTTCGAAGCGAGCGCCGACGAACGCGACACGCGCGGATTCATCTCGATCACCACCACGCGGCCAGTTTCGGCATTCACGCCGAACTGCACGTTGGAGCCGCCAGTATCCACACCGATCTTGCGCAGCACCGCGATGGAGGCATCGCGCAAGCGCTGGTACTCCTTGTCGGTGAGCGTCTGCGCCGGCGCCACGGTGATCGAGTCGCCGGTATGCACGCCCATCGGGTCGAGGTTTTCGATCGAGCACACGATGATGCAGTTGTCCGCCTTGTCGCGGACTACTTCCATCTCGAATTCCTTCCAGCCGAGCACGGACTCCTCCACCAGCACCTCGTGCACCGGCGAAAGCTCCAGACCGCGCTTGACGATCTCTTCGAATTCCTCGCGGTTGTACGCGATGCCGCCACCGGAACCGCCGAGCGTGAAGCTGGGGCGGATGATGGTCGGGTAGCCGACGGTGGCCTGGATCTCTACCGCCTGCTCGAACGACTTCGCCACCGCAGCGCGCGGGCATTCCAGACCAATTTCGGCCATCGCCACGCGGAACAGTTCGCGGTCTTCGGCCATGCGGATGGCTTCGCGCGAAGCGCCGATCAGCTCGACGTTGTATCTCTCCAGCACGCCGTTGTCGGCGAGATCGAGCGCGCAATTGAGGCCGGTCTGGCCACCCATGGTGGGCAGCACGGCATCCGGACGCTCCTTGGCGATGATGCGCTCCACCGTCTGCCAGTTGATCGGCTCGATGTACACCGCATCGGCCATTTCCGGATCGGTCATGATCGTGGCCGGGTTGGAGTTCACCAGGATCACCCGGTAACCCTCTTCGCGCAGTGCTTTACATGCCTGTGCACCGGAGTAGTCGAACTCGCACGCCTGGCCGATCACGATCGGACCTGCGCCGATGATCAGGATGCTCTTGATGTCGTTACGCTTGGGCATCTCAGCGGGCCTCCTGCATCAATTTGGCAAAACGGTCGAACAAGTAACCAATATCCTGCGGGCCCGGGCTCGCTTCGGGATGCCCCTGGAAACAGAACGCAGGGCGATCGGTCAGTGCGAAACCCTGCAGCGAACCATCGAACAGCGACGTGTGCGTAATGCGCACGTTGGAAGGCAGCGTGGATACGTCCACCGCAAAGCCATGGTTCTGCGAGGTGATCAGCACGCGGCCGTCGTCATGGTCCTTTACCGGGTGATTCGCGCCGTGATGGCCGAACTTCATCTTCAGCGTCTTTGCCCCCAAGGCAGCGCCCATGATCTGATGGCCAAGGCAGATGCCGAACAGGGGAATTTCCTTGGCCAGGAATTCGCGCGTGGCGGCGATGGCGTAATCACAAGCGGCCGGATCACCGGGGCCGTTGGAGAGGAACACGCCATCCGGATTCATGGCCAGCACTTCCGATGCCGGCGTCTGCGCAGGCACTACGGTGATTTCGCAACCGCGCTCCGCCAAGAGGCGCAGAATGTTGCGCTTCACGCCGTAGTCGTAGGCCACCACGTTGAAGCGCTTGTCCGTTTCGTTGAACGCGGTGCGGTCGAGGTCGTACACGCCCTCGTTCCAGTTGTACGGCTTGTCGACGCTGACCACCTTGGCCAAGTCCATGCCGTTCAAGCCGGGGAAAGCACGCGCCTTGGCGAGTGCCGCTTCGGCATCGATGGATTCGCCTGCTACCAGGCAGCCGTTCTGCGCACCCTTGTCGCGCAGGATGCGCGTGAGGCGGCGCGTGTCGATGCCGGCGATGGCGACGATGCCATGGCGGTTCAAGTAATCGGGCAGGCTCTCGGTGCTGCGCCAGTTGCTGGCGCGGCGCGGTACGTCGCGCACGATCAGGCCGGCGGTATGCACCTTGCCGGATTCGGCATCCACCTCGTTGCAGCCGGTGTTGCCGATATGGGGATACGTAAGAGTGACGATCTGCCGGGCATAGGAGGGATCGGTGAGGATCTCCTGATAACCCGTCATCGCCGTATTGAAGACAACTTCGCCAACGGTTTCGCCAGTCGCACCTACGGAGTGGCCGTGGAATACGCTGCCGTCTTCGAGGGCAAGCAGAGCGGAATGAGGCATGGAAGGGGCCGCCTTTTAGGTACAGCAAGGTCCGCAAGCCGCATCGAAGCAGGCTTGTGGACCTTAAGTGAAGGAAAGTCTCGGGCGGGTTGAAATGATAGGCTTCGCGCGCCTTTCTGTCCACCCGAATGGACGTCCCAAAACGGATCGTCATATGCCGCGCCGGCCATACACTCGCGCTAGACTGCGCCGAGACTTAGCCAGGAAAGCTGCGAAACTCGATGAACGCGACTGCCCTACTACTGGACCCCGCCCGGCTCGATCGCCCCGACACGGATGTACGCCAGCAGCCGTTTCCGTTCATGATCGCGCACGGCCAGTTGCCGGATGAAGCGCGCAGCGATTTGGAACGCGATTTTCCCAAGTACAGCAGCGCGGGCTTCTTTCCCTACGACCCGGTCGATTGCGGCCCATCGGTCAATGCGCTCGTCAATCAACTCACCACACCTCAATTTGCCAGCGCGATCGGCCGCTATCTCGGTATCGAGAATCTTGGGCAGTACCCCACCCTGATAACGCTCTGCCGCGCCCTGAACAAGCGCCACGGCACCATCCACACCGACAGCCGCTCCAAGGTCGCCACCGCCCTGCTCTACCTCAACACCCAGTGGCCCGACACCAGCGACGGCTGCCTGCGCTTTCTCAATCGTGTGGACAACATCGACGATCTGGTCGCGCCCGAACTCAAGCCGCTGTACGGAGAATTCGCGGTGTTCAAGCGCTGCGACAATTCCTTCCACGGCCATCTGCCGTATGAAGGCGAGCGACGCGTGATCCAGGTGGCATGGCTCACCAGCGAAGAAGAGAAACTGCGCAAGACCAAGCGCGGCAAATTTTCGCGCGCATTCAAGAAGCTGTTCGGCGTGCTCGATCGCAAACTGGGTGCGGGACGTGACCGCAATGCCGCGCACCCGGATTGAGCGCTTACCAGAAACGCCACGCGGCGTATCCTGCAAACACTAAATAGAACGCGCCCACGAGAATCAACGCGCGGCCGTCGACATTGCCGCGCCGGAACAAGCCCCACAGATAAATGATGGCGAGCATGGTCAGCACGCCCGAGACCACCAGCGGCACATCGAATAGCCACGGCGTGGCGAAGATCGCCAAGGCACTCGGGATGGTGGCTTGAATCATCATCGCGCCAGAGATGTTGGCGAGTGCCAGGCGCTCCTTGCCCTGGCGCACCCAGATCAACGCGTTCATGGTTTCCGGCAGCTCGGTGGCGACGGGACTCAGCACCAAGGCAACCAGATGCGGCGGAAGATGCATCGCCACGCCGATGGCTTCGATCTGCGAAACGAAGATGTGCGAAGCCACCGCGATGACCAACAGCGATAGTGCTGCCTGCAGTGACACCGCCAGCATTGAAGGTGTCGCTGCACGCGGCTGGAATTTCAGCGGTTCGAGCTGCTCGTCGTGGGATGTTTCAGGCTCGTCCTTCAATTCGCGCCAGACGTACAGTGCATACGCCAGCAGGAACAACACACCCAGCCACGGCTTGAAAGCAAAAGCAATCAAGCCAAGGGCGCACTTCACGATGAAGATCGACAAGAACCAGGCTTGATCACGTGCCAATCGTGCATGGGCGACCTGCACACGGCCGTCGATACGGCCCAACCGAGAGCGGTTGCACCACAACGCAACACCGACCACGGCGTAGGCAATCGTGGCCAGCACGAGCGGTCCACCCATCGCGGCACCCACACCGATATCGCGAACTTCCGGAGTACGCCCTGCGATCACCGCGACGAAGGTCACCGCGCTTTCCGGCAATGCCGTGCCGAACGCGGCCAGCACGGTACCGGTAGCGGTTTCACCCAGATTGAGCTTTTTCCCCAGCCACTCGACGCTGTTGACGAAGTACTCGCAGGCCGCATAGATGGCGGCTGCGGAGAGCAGGAACAGCAAAGCTGTGATCAGCATGAAATATTCCGGGCCGGGCGAGCGAAAACCGATGGCACACGCGCGTCGCTCGCCCGGCCGGGTGAGCGCGTCGTGGCCAAAGGTCTCGCCGGACCATCGCAGACGTGGTGTCTGCGATAACCATCCGCGCCATGAAGCCGAGGCTTCAAGTCTGTTGACGCGGATTCCTCGATGCATGGAAGCCTGGCGGCCGATGCACGAGGATGGCTACTCCCCAATGACGTTGCGGCGGATGGTACAAGCGCCAAGACTGGCTAACAAGCGCCGCGTTGTATGCAGGCCCTGTAGGCTGGGATGAAATCCCAGCTTTCATTGGCTTGGCGATGCTGGGGTTCGCACCCCAGCCTACTCACTACGTACCGCGGCCGCGCTCTTGCAGCAGGTCATCGATGCTATACGCACCCGGCTTTTTCCCCGCCAGCCAAGCCGCCGTTTCAAGTGCACCGCGCGCGAAGATGGAGCGATCCGTCGCGCGATGGGAAAGCTCGACACGCTCGCCCTGACCCAACAGCAGCGCCGTGTGTTCACCCACTACGTCGCCACCACGCACCACCGCGAAGCCGATACTGCCGCTACGGCGTGCACCTGGGCGGCCTTCGCGTACATACACGGCGTCTTTGGCCAACGTCGTGCCGCGTGCTCCGGCAGCTGCATCACCCAAGGCAAGCGCGGTACCGGAAGGGGCGTCTTCCTTGCGGCTGTGGTGCGCTTCGATAATTTCCAGATCCCAATCGGGGAGTGCTGCGGCGGCCTCGCCCAACAAGCGCTTCAACACGGCAACGCCGAGGCTGAAGTTGGCGGCATGCAGCACGGGGATATGCTGGCTTGCTTCGCTGAGCTTGGCTTGTAGTGCGGCGTCGATACCGGTGGTTCCAGTAACTAACGCAGCGTGATGCGTGAGGCAGTAATCAAGGGCAGCTGTCAGACCATCCGGGCCGCTGAAATCGATGACGACATCCGCGGCAACTGCGCTCCAAGCATGCGTGTAACGCAATGATGCGGGCAACTCAGGGAAGACAGCTGCGCCGCTATGCGTTGAACTCGATGACACCAAGGCGCTGACCAACTCGAAACGCTTGTCTTCACGCACCAAGGTGAGCAAAGCATGCCCAATGCGGCCGGAGGCGCCGCTGATGGCGAGGCGGATGGATTGAGTCATGCGCGTAGATCCTTGAAGCCCGTATCAGCAACCACATCGGTCGAATCGCATAGGCCGGGATGAAATCCCAGCATCAGGAGCCAAAACAGCCGGGATTTCATTCCAGCCTACATGGACGCCGCCTAAGACGTCACCCGCGACCAGAATTGTTTCACGCCATCCATGAAGCCTTTGGCGCGAGGCGAATGCTCATCGTCATCGGCAAAGGTCGCCTCCAGCTTCTCCAGCAATTCGCGCTGCTCGCGGGTGAGCCGCACTGGGGTTTCCACGACAACACGGCAGACGAGATCACCCGTGCGACCACCACGCACCGATTTCACGCCACGCCCGCGCAGCACGAACTGCTGCCCAGTCTGTGTCTCCGGCGGAATGGTGATGGCCACTTCGCCGTCCAGCGTCGGCACCGGCAACTCCGCACCCAATGCCGCTTGCGAGATGCGAATCGGCACTTCGCAAAACAGATTGCTGCCGTCGCGCTGAAAAATGTCGTGCTCGCGCACGCGCACTTCCACGTAGAGATCGCCAGTCTCGGAACCAGCGGGTCCGGCCTCGCCCTGCCCCGCCAAGCGAATGCGATCGCCATTGTCGACGCCAGCCGGAATGCGCACAGACAAGGTGCGCGTTTCTTCCAGACGCCCTTCGCCATGGCACTTTTTGCAGGGCTTTTCGATGGCGCGGCCGCTGCCGTTGCAATGCGGACAGGTCTGCTGGATCGAGAAGATGCCGTTCTGCATGCGCACACGGCCATGTCCGTTGCAGGTGCGGCAGCTGACGGTCTTGCCGTCTTCCGAACCACTGCCGTTGCAGTGATGGCAATTGACCTGGGTGGGAATGTCGAACTTCTTCTCGACGCCGAACACGGCCTCTTCGAGATCCAGTTCCATGATGTAGCGCAGATCGGCACCGCGACGCGCACGCGACCCACGGCCGCCGCCACCGAAGATATCGCCGAAGATGTCCCCGAAGATATCGCCCATGTCGCCGAAGCCGCCGGCGCCGCCACGCCCGCCCATGCCGCCTTCAAAGGCTGCGTGGCCATATTGGTCGTACATGGCGCGCTTCTGCGCATCGGAGAGCACGTCGTAGGCCTCCTTGGCCTCCTTGAACTTCTCCTGCGCTTGCGGATCGTCCGGGCAGCGGTCCGGATGGTATTTCATCGCCAAGCGGCGGAAGGCTTTTTTAAGCTCCGCTTCGTCCGCTGTGCGGTCGACACTCAGAATTTCATAATAGTCACGCTTGCTCATTTCATGATCCGCGATTCGATGCGCCGATCGGGAATGAACCAGATCGCAGCCACCGTGGCATAAAGAACACACGACCCCCACGGCGCCACGAACGCCA
>NZ_DATEJY010000115.1:0-12026 GCF_035277725.1 Dyella sp.
GCTTGAGCACGGGATGCGCCACGGCCCAGATGTCGATGTCCGGATCGAGCAGGCGGCCGACACCTTCGATATTCAGCAGGGTTTTTTGCAGCAAAATCAGTTGCGGCTGCAAGGTGAGCTCGAAGCGCCGCGCGGTCTGGAACAGCTTTACTACCAATTCCGCCAGCGAGATCTGCGATAACGGACGGGTGAAATACGGCTCGCAGACGGTGCGCACGGCGGCTTCCAGTTCATCCAGCCGCACATTGGCAGGCATCCATCCCGCATCGACATGCAAGCGGGCGATGCGGGCGTAGTCACGCTCGAACAGTGCGATGAAATTCTGCGCCAGCCAATACTGATCTTCCTCCGGCAGCGAACCCATGATGCCGAAGTCGAGCGCAATGAAGCGCGGCTCCTGCGTGCGCGTGGGATCGACCCAGATGTTGCCGGGGTGCGCGTCGGCATGGAAAAAGTTGTCACGGAACACCTGCTCGTAGAACAGGCGCACGCCTTTCTCGGCCAGTTGCTTGCGATCGATGCCGGCGGCGTCGATCGCGACGATGTCGTCGCAGGAAACGCCAGTGACGCGTTCCAGGGTCAGTACACCGGCAGTGGTGAGTTCCCAGTGCACTTCCGGCACGTAGAGATCCACGCCGCTGATGAAGTTGCGCCGAAGCAAGCTGGCGTTGGCGCCTTCGCGCTGCAGATCCAGCTCGTTCTCCAGCATTTTCTCGACTTCGGTGACGACGTCGAGGGGGCGAATCTTGTCCGCATTGGGATGCCAGCGTTGGGCGAGCTGGCCCAGCGAATGCAGCAGGCTGACGTCGCGCGCGATGCGCTCGTCGATACGCGGGCGCAGCACTTTTACCACCACCGCACGACCGTCATGCAAGGTGGCCGCGTGCACCTGGGAGATCGACGCGGAAGCCAGCGGTACGGGATCGAAACCGGCATAAAGCTTGTCGACCGGTTGCTTCAGTTCGCGCTCGATGATGGCGCGTGCTTCGTCGCCGGGGAAAGGCGGCACTTGGTCTTGCAGCAGCGCCAGTTCATCGGCGATATCGGCCGGCACCAGATCGCGGCGCGTCGACAGAATCTGCCCGGCCTTGACGAAGATCGGGCCCAGCTCATTCAAGGCCAGGCGAATGCGTGCGCCGCGCGAAAGCGGACGTACGTCGACCACCGGGCGGCCCAGCAAAGGACGGACGAATTTGAGCGGACGGAACAAGTGCGTGGCGTCGACCAGCTCGTCGAGCCGATAACGCAGCAGCACGATGGCGACGCGCAACAGGCCGGGTACTACCTTCAGCGGCGTCACAAGCGGCTTCCCCGTGGCAGGCGTTCGAGACGGGCCAGGCGTGCTTCCAACCGTTCGGTACGTTCGCGCAGACGATCCACGTCGTCGAGAAAGCTCTCGATTTCGCCCGGCGCCACGGCGATCTGCGTTTCATCACGCAGCCAGGCCGCGCCATCGTGTGCAAGATGCGACGCTGATTCACGCGCGTGAGCGAGTCCTTCACGCACGGCCTTTGCCAACGGCACGCCGAGCACGTCGCCGAAAGTGCGGGTGAAGGCTTCCTCAAAATCGGGTGCGAAATGGCTTGCGAGCTTTTCCAGCCGGCGCGCCAGTTCCGCATCGCCGGCGATGTCTACTTTGCCGGGAGGCAGGCTTTCGTGGTTACGGCGGAAGAGCATCGACAGCAGGCTGCCGGGGGTGGCGGCCACGCGCAGATCGCTACGCTCCGGCGCAGGCCCCACTTTCAGGCGACTGCCCTCGACGGTCACCGCCAACGCCAGGTCCAGGCCTTGCAAGTTGAGTTGCACGCTGCGGCCATCGAGCGCGGACAACTTGGCTTGCGTATCCGGATCGAGCGAAAGCACGTGATTGAGCGTGGTTTCCAGCGCGCGGCCGGCAAGCTGGCGCAGCGGCCGGGGAAGCAGGTGGGGAGAAGGGGCGGCGGTCATGCCGGGATTGTAGCCGGCCTCACCCGGATCGCAGCGACCTCAAGGGTTGCCTGCGCCCGGAAACCCAAGCTGGCGCCACGCTTCGTACACCGCTACCGCTACGCTGTTGGACAGATTGAGGCTGCGGCTGTCCGCGCGCATCGGCAGTCGCAAACGCTGTTCGGGCGGCAATGCGGACAACACCGCCTGCGGCAATCCAGCCGTTTCGCAGCCGAACAACAGCGCATCGCCCGCGCGGAAGCGTGCGTCGACGTGCCAGGTGCGGCCGCGTGTAGAAAATGCAAAGACGCGCGGGTGATCGAGCGCTACCAGGCATGCATCGAGATCATCATGCACGCTGACCTGCGCGTATTCGTGATAGTCGAGGCCGGCGCGCCGCAGGCGTGCATCATCGAGTTCGAAACCCAAGGGGCGGATCAGATGCAGCGTGGCGCCGGTATTGGCGCACAGGCGGATCACGTTGCCGGTGTTGGGCGGGATTTCTGGGCGGAAGAGAATGACATGCAGCATGCCGCCATTATCGGATGGTCGACGCTGCTTGGTGCAATCAGCCAGCCGTACCGGCGTTATGGGTCGATGCGGTCACGCTGGTGGCGGCTACCGTGTGGCCTGTGGCGACCAGGGTCGAAGCGGGTTGGGTTGTCACCATCGCCGCCAGCATCACGACGCAAGCCAGCACACTGGCACCGAACAAGCCGCGAAGGATCATGGTTTCAGCGTTCATGGTTGTTTCTCTCAAGCGGGTTCAGATGGATGCGCGCACGCAGATCATGTCGTCCACCACCGGCAGCACGCAGCTGGAGGGAGCAGAGATCAGCAAGGAGGCGATCGTTGCGGTATCTGCCAGGCGCATCGACGCCGGCTTGCTGGTCACCATGGCCGCCAGGATCAGGCCGCAGACCAGCATGCACGCCACGAACAGGCCACGCAGAATCACTGTTTCGAATTTCATGTCCGTCTCTCCGACAAATCAGGTAAAGGTCCTCACCCTTCACACAGCAATCCCTGTGCCAGGCATGTTTGCCAAGCCAATGCATTGATACACAAAGAGTTATGGCTGATTGCGCGAATGCGCAGCGATGTCCGCGGACACCGGACATGTGTGATCGGACAGTGTCCGGGCACCATCCGATGCCGCTGCGCTAAGCCGGCGTTAGGCGATAAGCACGGGCGACGCGCTACGATGCCGGCGGATGCATGTTTTCACTCGTTTGATGGAGCTACCTATGCGCAAGACTCTGCTGCTGCTCGCACCTCTCGTGCTGCTCGGCGGTTGTACCTGGGGCATCAACCCGGATCCGGGTTCGAGCACCGTCCGCACTGTGTGGACGGGCGATGTCAACGGCTGCCGCGATCTCGGCAAGATCACCGTATCGGTGATGAACCGGGTCGGGCCGTTCGACCGCAATGACATCAAGGTGCGCGACGAACTGCAGGTACAGGCACGCAATAGCGCGTTGGGCATGCATGCGGACACGATCAAGCCGCTGGGCGATCCCGTCGATGGTTCGCAAGCGTGGGAGGCTTATGTTTGCGGCAATCGCCAGGGCGGCCCTGCCTACTCGCCGGCACCGGCGCAGAATCCCGGCAATCCGTCATTGCCGCAGCCTCCGCCGCAGCAAGGCGGCGGGTTCCAGACGTATCCCGCCAAAGGCGGCTGAGGGCTAGCGCAGCAGGCGACCTGTTGAAGCAGGTCGCCTGCCGTCAGCGGCTCGCCTCAATGTTGTCATCGTCGTCGACGCCGGGATCGGGTAGCTCGACATCGCACCACACCTGAATTTCCGAGCGCAGCAAGGACAGTTCAAGCGGCTTCTTCAGGAGGCCATCCATGCCGGACTCGATGCACGTCATCTTGTGCGCGGCATCGGTTGAGGCCGACAGCGCCAGGATGGGTGTGTGGTGGCCATCCATTTCGCGTTTGCGCATGGCGCGCGTCACCTCATAGCCGCTTATGTCGGGCAGGCCGCAATCCATCAACACCAGATCGAAAGCATTGCTGTCGAACATGCGCAAGGCAGAAGCGCCATCCGGGCAAGCCGTGACCAGGCAGCCGATGCTGCGCAGTTGCTGCTCGAAGACGAAGCGGATGGCGGGATGATCCTCGACCAGCAAGACGGAAATGTCCTTGGTTCTGCTCGGCGCACGCGGCGGAGCGGGAAGCGGTGCCGCGACTGGCGCTGCCGGTGCGAGTTGCACGGGGATGGAGAAGGAAATGGTGGTGCCTACATTCACCTCGCTGTGCAGCGTGATGGTGCCGTCCATCAACTCAATCAGCTGGCGGCTGATGCTCAGGCCCAGTCCCGTGCCGCCATATCGCCGCGCAATGGTGCTGTCTGCCTGCACGTAGGCATGGAAGAGCCGTGTATGTTGCTCCGGCGGAATGCCAATGCCCGTGTCGCACACGCTTACCAGAAGCTTGCGCGACGACGCGTCGCCGCCGGACCGGCTCAGTGCCACGTTGAGCGTAACGCTGCCATGGTTGGTGAACTTGATCGCGTTAGTCAGCAGATTGATCATCACCTGCTGGATGCGCGTTGCATCCAATAGCACGCGAGCATCGTCGGGAATGTCGATGCCCAGATTGAGCTGAAGACCTTTCTCGTCAATCCGGTGCCGGACGATCTGCACCATGTCCCGCACCAGCTTGCTGATGTCGGTGGGGGCGTTGTCCAGCGACAGGCCATCCGCTTCCAGCTTGGAAAGGTCAAGCACATCATCGATCAGCCTCAGCAATGCGTCCGCTGCCGAGCTGGCCGTCACCAGCAGTTCTTTCTGGTTCTTGTTGATGCGCGTGAGCTTGAGCAATTCAACCGACGAAAGCACGGCGCTCAAGGGAACGCGAATCTCGTGGCTCATCACCGCGAGAAACATGGCCTTTTCTTCTTCGCTCTGCTTGGCGCGGCGGCGGTCCTTGCGTGCGCGGCCATAGAGATAGGCCAGCGCGACCAGCAGAATCAGTGCCGCCGTGATTTCTGGCGCATGAAAGCGGTAATGCACGCGCCAGGAAGTAGCGCCGTAGTCGGAGTCGTCCATCCACTTCGCCATCATGTCGTCGGTCTGCTTTGCGGTCAGCGCGGCGAGCGATTTGTCGATGATCGACGCTAGCATGGCGTCGTCGCTACGGACACCCATGCGAAAGTTCAAAACGACGTCGCTGATGGTGCCGGAAACGTGCAGATTGCTGAAATACATCTTCCGCCACAGCGGAAGCAGCGCCGTATCCACATCGATTGCCGCATCGGCCATACCACTGGAAACCACGTGCAGCTCATCTTCCGCATCGTTGGCAAGCACCAGAGTGATGGCCGGAAACCGGTTTTTCAGCAGCTGGTGCAGAAGACTGTCGCGACGAACCGCGACGTGCAGGCCCTCTAGTTCATTGAGACGAAAAATGCTGCCGGTGGAAGCACGCGACATGACGACGGCTGTTCCAACGAAGTAGGGACGCGTCCTCAGCACGGAACCATCTACGTCGCCATCGGCAATCGAGGGCGCCACAGGTAACAGGTCCAGTTCATGGCGTTGCAATGCAAGCTTGGCTTCCCCGATGTTGGCAACATTGACGGGCTTGAACACCAGGCCGGTCGACTCGCCAATGGCATGCAGATACTCCATCGTCACGCCGGCAGACTGGTCGCCATCCGCATGTATGAAAGGCCGGCCCCCGGGGTAGACGGCAAAACGGACCGTCGGATTGGCTTTTATCCAGGCCTTTTCCTGCGCCGTGTAGCGATCTTCGGCGCTTTGCGCAAAAACCATGATCGGCAGCAGCAAGCATGCGAATAGCCAGCATGCCAGGCAAAGCGAGCGAATTTGGCTGCGAGTGATAGGCATGACGTGGAGGGAGAGTGCTGGCGAGCCTGAAAAGTATCGGCGTGCACCGCCCGCGTGTGCCTAGTAGATGTACGAAATGTCTTGCGTGAAGACACCAATGTCAGCGCCGGTTTTTGCTATCTTGTCCGCCGCATACGGCAGCGGGATTCCGTGCCGTATGGCGGGTCGTTTGGGGAGTGACGCGATAAGGACGTTGTTGTTCGCGCCTGGAAGGCAGAACGGCTTACGCAGCTTTGTGCTTTTACTTGCGGCATGCCGCTATCGCCGGTGTACTTTCAGGCCGTTGAATAGCCGCTGGTATCACAAGGAGTAGGGAATGTCGAACTCAATGGGAGCGCGCTTGCGCGTGATGCTGCTCGACGACCACGAAGTGATACGCCGTGGCCTGGAATTGCTGCTCAAGCAGGAATACGCGATCGACGTGGTAGGCAGCTTCCGCACCAGCCGCGAACTGTTTGCCGCGTTGAAGGACACCCGCGTCGACGTTGTCGTTGCCGACTATGCGTTAGGCCCCTCCGACGTCGACGGCCTGAACCTGATCCGTGCCTTGAAGATCCGCTTTCCCAGCGAGCGCATCCTGGTGATGTCTTCCCATCACAATCCCGCCACGGTGGCCTTGGCCATAAGGGCGGGCGCCCATGGTTTCGTCGGCAAGGGTCAGGATCAGGCCGACCTGATGCTGGCGATACGCGCCGTGGCCGCCGGGCGCACGTATCTCAGCCGCGACCTGGCCACAGCCATCGGCTCGACCGCGCAATCCGGCGAAGAAGCCGGCGATGAGTTGCTGGGCTATTCCAAGCTTTCACCGCGCGAGCGCGAAGTCCTGCGTTGCGTACTCGACGGCATGTCCGTCACCGAAATCGCTGCCAAGTTTTCCCGCGGAATTACCACCATCAGTGCGCAGAAGAATTCCGCCTTCCGCAAGCTGGGTATACGCACCAACAACGAGCTGTTCAAGATAAGGCATCTGCTGGACAAGCCATGAGTTCGCGGAGGTTCGCGATCGGCCGATGGGCCGGTCTGCTTGCGCTCATGTTTTCGTGGGCGTCGGCGGCGGCCAATGCGCCGGTCTTTACGCCGGAAGAACAGCAATGGATCAAGGTACATCCGGTTGTTTATTTTGCTGCGGACGACGGGAATTTTCCGCTCTCCTATACGAAAGGCGGCATATACAAAGGCCTCGTCGCTGAATACATAGCTGCTATCGCAAAAAAAACCGGTCTGCACTTTGAGCGTTATGCCACCCATACGTCGGCCGAGAATGAAACGGCCTTGCTGGCCGGCAGAGTCGACGCGCAAGAAGCCGATGCGATACGGAAACAGGCGCTCGAACGAGTCGACGATGACGCACCGGCATCCCGCGGGTTGCCGCGCTACGGCGTGCCGACGATCATGTTGTCGATGCTGGGGCTAAGCTTGCTGGCTTTCTTCGCCTGGCGATGTTGGATGAGCAGAAAGGTAGCGAAAGAGCCGATACCAACGCCTGCAAGCAAAATACCCGCAGTAGCGCAAGCGCGCGTTCTGGTAGTGGAAGATCACCCCGAGCATCGCGCCGCGCTGATCGAACAACTCAAGACGCTCGGCGTCGCATCCGTGGGCCTTCATGACGGCCTTGAGGCACTGGCGGACATCGAGCGCCAGCCGCCTGCCTTGATCCTGATGGACTGCCACATGCCCGGGTTGGACGGCTACGAAACCACCCGGCGCATTCGGCAGCGGGAAGCTGAGCAAGGCTTGCCTCATGTGCCGATCATTGCCGTCTCTGCCGCGTCGAATGCCCAGCATTTGAAAATGTGCATGGAGGCCGGCATGGATGGCGTGCTGAAGAAGCCGCTGCGTCCGGAAGAACTGCAATCCACCCTGGACATGTGGCTGGAGCCGGCACCGCAAATGGCTCACGCACCTGTCGACACACCGGTTGCTGCCATCGACATTCGTACCCTCTACCAGACATCCATGGATGAAGACATCCAAGCCGCCGAGCAATCCGTGCAAAGTCGCAATGCCGAAGAACTGGCCCACTTCGCGCACCGGATGAAAGGTGCTGCGTTGATGCTGGGTGCGCACGAGGCCGCCGATGCCGCCGATCGACTTGAGCAGGAAGCAAGAAGCGCAACCCAATTCGACATGGCGCGGGCGGAACGCCTGCTGCAGGTGTTGAAGGAAGCCATTGCAAGGTACTTTGCGCCCGTCGACAGCAAGCGCTGATGCGCGCCGTGGGCATTCGGCGCGCGGAGTTTTTCAAACAATTCCTATCCCTTGTGGGCCTAGGCACGGCAACACTGCCAGAAATTACGTAAAGCTGCGTCGTTGCCGCCCAGCCATGTGTCCAGCCAAAGCCAGTCCAGGTTCGTTTGCTCGTTCTGCGGAAGTTCGCAAAATCTTCATCCATAGTTGCGAAGCCGATTTGCGCGCCATTCTGCGTGCCTGGCAGCAACAAGATAAAGCCGATTTGCTGAAGCGGCTGCATGCCTTGAAAGGCGCGCTCATCGTATTCAGAGAAGGGGATGTGGCGGCCTTGTGCGAATACCTTGAAGAAGACCTGCGCAAGCACGATCTTCCGGCATGCGAAGGCGTCTTGCTTCAGCTCGACCAGGCCTTGCGCGACCTGATCGACAGCTACAAATAAGCACGCTCGGTTATGTCTTGAACACGCCATGCAGATAAACCTGCATGGCGTGTTGCATTTGTTCCAGCGCTGCCTGCCGTCCGGTCATGCCGGGCTCCGCCTGGATCGCCGCGGCACCCTTCATCATCTGCTGCACCACAACTGCCATGGCATGGATCTCTTCGGCGGAACGGTGCGGTGCGCGGTGCGCCAGCAAGGCTTGCAGTTCCGCGCGTACACGGCGGCGGATGCTCAAGCCATCGGCCGCCGGTTTCGGCATGGATTCCACCAAGGCCAGAAACGCAGGGTGGCGCTTGCGGAACGAAATCAGAAACGCGCACAGGTGCTCGGCCCATGCCGCCGTCGTCCAGTTCAGCGATGGCTCCGCCAGGCTTTTCAGCTCCGCACAGACAGCCTGCGCGTATTGCTCCATCAGCGCATTGGCCAGCGCTTCCTTGGTGGGAAAGAACTGATACAGCGAGCCGATCGCTGCGCCGGCACGCGCTGCCACCTCCGTCATGGTGGTGCCCTCGTAACCTTTTTCGACGAAGCAGGTTCCGGCGGCTTCCAGCAAGGCGGCGACGCGTTCGTGACCGCGCTGGCGCTGCGGTTTGCGGCGTGGCTCGGTTGAATTATGTGAGGACATCCTCATAAACTCCAAAGTGAGGATGTCCTCACTTTTATCATGCTGGAGATTCCCGTGGAAAAGCTCGATCCGCGCCATACGGCGCTCGTTCTCATCGATCTGCAGAAGGGTATCGTACCGTTCGCAGGCGGTCCCCACACCGGGGCGGAGGTGCTGGAGAAAGCCGGCGCGTTGATTCGCCGCTTTCATGACCTGGGATCGCCCGTAGT
Source organism: Dyella sp. (assembly GCF_035277725.1). Lineage (GTDB taxonomy): Bacteria > Pseudomonadota > Gammaproteobacteria > Xanthomonadales > Rhodanobacteraceae > Dyella_B. Next base: position 9,245 of record NZ_DATEJY010000115.1, read on the forward strand.
GCTGGTGCGCGTAGGCTGGTCCGCCGATGGTGGCGATGCCTTGCGGCAGCCGGTCGATCAACCCGCCCCACGCAAAAGCTTCGATGACGACTGGTGGGAGTTCCCTAAAGAACTCGGCGCGATCGATAGCGACATCCGCGTGATCAAGCGGCAATGGGGCGCGTTCTACGGCACCGAACTGGAACTGCAGCTGCGCCGCCGTGGCATCGGGCACATCGTGCTGGGCGGTATCTCCACCAACATTGGCGTTGAATCCACCGCACGCAATGCGTGGGAATTGGGTTTCGGCATCGTGTTCGCCGAGGATGCGATGAGCGCAGCGAGTGGCGAGCATCACGCGTTTGCCATCAAGAACATCTTTCCGCGCCTGGGCCGCGTGCGTTCAACGGTGCAGGTCATGGACATGCTTGGCTGACCCGCGATAAGGAATGGCTCGTCGTCCCGGTGCAACGCCGGGGCGCAGCGGTCTGATACAAACACCGCTCGTCCACATGCAGGCCACGGCCTCTTCACGCCGATCCATTCGCCGGATACCCAGGTCCCCTATCCCATGATGCTGCGCTGCCGCGCCGTCCCTGGTCCCTCGGCGCCTGCGGCCTGCAGCCAAACATCGGTATTTACGCGTTCCAGCCGGCGCTGCTGATCTTGCGGCGCAGCGCAGCATGCCGGCGGGGCGCCTTTACAAGCGGCCATGAAAACCTTTACAAGCCCACATGAAAACGTTTACGTTTGCGCCGCCGTTAGGATGTACGGACATCCACTATGCAAGGGGCTGCTTCGATGACGACCAAAAACGCAACCATCAAGGACGTGGCGCGCGAGGCGAAAGTCTCGGTCGCTTCGGTGTCGCGCGTGCTCAATGGCCTCGGCGGCGTCACCCCCGCTACGCAGAAGATCGTGCGCGAAGTGGCCACGCGCCTGAACTACATCCCGGATAACGCCGCGCGCAGCTTGATCACCGGACGCACGCACACCATTGGCGCCGTGTTGCCGGACCTGTATGGCGAATTCTTCTCCGAACTGATCCGCGGCATCGACCTGGCCGCACGTGCGCGCAACTTGCACTTGCTGGTATCCAGTTCGCACGACGGCGTGGACGATGCCGCCGCGGCAGTGCGCGCCATGCGCGGCCGCGTGGATGGCATGCTGATTCTTTCCGAATACGTCGACGCTGCTTTTCTCGAAGAAAACCTGCCCGAAAAACTACCCGCCGTATTGCTGGACAGCCCGGTAAAAAGCGCGCGCTACCCCGTGCTCAACATCGACAATCGTGACGGCGCCATCGCCATGGTGCGGCACCTGGTGGATGCAGGCCACCAGCACATCGCCTTCATCAGCGGTCCCAAGACCAACTTCGATGCGCAGCAGCGCGAGAAGGGTTATCGCAGCGCCATGGCCAAGCATGCGCCAAGCGCTGCGTTGACCATCGTCGATGGCGATTTCACCGAGGAGTCCGGCTACCGCGCCGGGTGCGAATTGCTGAGCAAAAAGCCACGCCCGCAAGCCGTCTTTGCTGCCAACGACATGATGGCGATCGGCTGTCTCTACGCCTTCAAGGAAGCCGGCCTCGATGTGCCACGAGACATCGCGCTGGCCGGCTTCGATGACATTCTCATTGCGCGCTACGTCACGCCGCCGCTGAGCACGGTGCAAGTGCGTATCGCCGACCTGGGCCGCATCGCGCTGGAGCGTCTGGCGGCGATGCTGAACCCGACCGACAAGACGCCGGCATCCGTCGAAACGCTCGGATGCGATGTCGTTATCCGTGAATCCTGTGGGGCGAAAACCCATGCCGCGGCGGCGCCGCGCAAGCCCCGTAAAGCGCCGCGACCATTACCAACATAACGAAACCCGCAACACATTCGGGGAGGGGAGTCATGCAAGCCGTATCAAAGTCCAAGAAATTGTTGTTGGCGCGGTTGATTGCCGTGTCGATTACCGCCACTGCTGCCTTGCCGATGATTTCCTTCGCGCAGAGCTCGGATGCAAACCTGCGTGGTACGGCTGCTCCAAACACCACGGTCACCGCCAAGAACGTCGCCACCGGCTATACCCGCACCACCACCTCGGGCAAAGACGGCAGCTACGCCTTGGTAAGCCTCCCGCCAGGCACCTATCAGGTGGATGCAGGCGCGGGTACCGAGCATGTGGTGACGCTGACGGTGGCTTCGACCTCCACGCTCAGCCTGGTCGCCGCTGCCCCGGCTGCGAATGCCAAGAACCTGGGCGGCGTCACCGTCACTGCGACCACGCTGCCGGAGATGACCACTTCGGAAGTGGGCACCACCATTTCGCAACGCGAAATCGTCACCGTGCCGCAGATCACGCGCAACTTTCTTGAGTTTGCGGACACCGTGCCGGGCATGGTGTTTACCGTGCAGCAGAATGGCAATACCAGCCTGGCCTCCGGTGGCCAGGCGCCGGCTGGCATCAACGTCTACATCGATGGCATCGGCCAGAAGAACTACGTGGAAGGCGGTGGTATCACCGGCCAGAACAACAGCCAAGGCAATCCGTTCCCGCAGCTGGCGATTGGCGAATACAAAGTCGTCACCTCCAACTACAAGGCCGAGTACGACCAGATTTCCAGCGCGGCAGTGATCGCGGAAACCAAGTCGGGCACCAACGAATTCCACGGCGAAGTGTTCGGCGATTGGACGGATACGCGCATGCGCTCGATGACGCCTTCGGAATCCGTGCAGAACAAGAAGCAGCCTTCGCACGACAAGGAATACGGTTTCTCGCTAGGCGGCCCAATCATCAAGGACAAGGCGCATTTCTT
>NZ_DATEJY010000116.1:0-20817 GCF_035277725.1 Dyella sp.
CCCATCACCGCCACCACCGTCGCGCTTGCCGGCTGCACGCGCAGCCACGCGATCGGCACGCGCAGCGTCATGCCGGGGGGCAAGTGAAGCGGATCGGCCACCTTGTTGTACGCCTGCAGTTTCTGCCAGGGCACGTCGGGCTTCAGATAGCGGCTGGAAAGATCCCAGATGTTGTCCTGCGGCCGGACGCGGTAGGTCCAGTCGGCGGCGGAAAGCATCGGTGCGATCGAAACGAGCAAAAGCAGCGCGGCCAGTCGTGGCAGCAATCTGTTACGGGTGGGATACATCATTCCCCCTGGGAACCATCAAGACGCCCCCTGTTCGTCATGGGCCGGCAACGGCGTGCAACCTTGATCCAAAGGCTGTCGTCTTGCCGAATGGTGTGGGAATTGTGCGGGATGTGCGGGCGGGGTGCCAGTCGGCTGGGATGAAACACGTAGGTTGGGGTGCGAACCCCAACATTGCCATGCATGCGGGCATCACGATGTTGGGGTTCGCACCCCAACCTACGGGGTTGCGTGGAGTGCTCCGCCAGTCCTGGCATGGCGATGCCGGGCTTTCATCCCAGCCTACGTGGCCAGTCCTGAGAGTGCTGCGCGCAAACGTTCGAGATAACCCGGTAGCCGCCGCCATGCGTCTTCCCCCGAATCATCGCCAAGCGCAGCCATCAACTCGCGCCCGTCCACCATCACTGGCCCGTTCGTAAAAAGCTGCAACGCGCCCAGCATGCGATGCAGTGTGCGCTGGGCTTGCGCGCCATCGCCTTGCGCCAGGGCCTGTTCAAGCTTTGCCAGATCCGGGCCGCTGGTTTTCAACATCGCCTGCAGCATTTCCGCGCGCAGGTCTTCCATGCCCGGTTCGGCGAATACGTCGTCGAACAAGCCGGCTTCCGTTTTCGGCGCAGCGGTTACGCGCGGCGCCCAGGTGCGCAGCTTGTCTTCCAACGGGCGCAGTTGCACCGGCTTGCTGAGGTAGTCGTCCATGCCTGCTTCGAAGCAGCGTTCGATTTCGCCGTCGAGCGCGTTGGCGGTCATGGCGATCACCGGCAGGTGGGTGGCGTATTGCGTGGCCGATTCGTGCTGGCGCCACGCCGTCGCCAATTCGTAGCCGTTCATCAGCGGCATCTGGCAGTCGGTGAGCAGCATCGCGTAATCGCGTTGGCGCAAGGCGGCCAGCGCAGCCTGGCCGTCGCCGACCACGTCGCACTCCCAACCCAGCAGGCCGAGCTGGCGGCGGATCAGCGACTGGCTGATCGGATGATCTTCCGCCACCAGGATGCGGCCAGTGGCGGGCGGCGCATCGATCGGCGGCGCCATCACGGGCGTGGCCATCTCGCGCGAGGCCGGTGACGGCTTCAGCGTCTGCGCGCAAACCCGCGCCACCGCCTGCCATTTCAGCGGATTGGTGTTGAGCCACAGGCGCTCGTCGCGCGGACCGCTGACGCCGTTCGCGCTGGCGTCGACCAGGATCGGCTGCGCGGCAATCATCGCGGCGCTTTGCTGGTCGTGCTGATCCATAAACAGCAGGTTGGCGGCCACGCCACGACGCATCGGCTGCGTCGGCGGGATCTGCTCCACCGTCAAACCCAGGGTCGTGAGATGGGCGGCGAGGGCATTGGCGGTGTCGACCGACGCAAGCCGCACGATCGCATGGCGGCCGGCCAGTTCGGCAGGCCGCTCCACCTCGCGTTGCGCCACCGGCAAACGCAATTCCAGCGTCACCTTGGTGCCTTCGCCAAGGCGGCTGCTGAGTTCGATGCTGCCATCCATCAATTGCACCAGGTGCCGGCAGATCGCCAAGCCCAGGCCGGTGCCGCCATAGCGGCGCGTGGTCCAGGATTCCGCTTGCGAGAACGGGGTAAACAGGTTGGCTTGCTTGTCCGCGGCGATGCCGATGCCGGTATCGGTCACGCTGATGCGCACGCGCTGGGCATGGCCGTCGTCGCCGATCACGCGCAAACCCACGGCGACGCTGCCGCGCTCGGTGAACTTCACCGCGTTGTTCAGCAGGTTCATCAGCACCTGCCGGATGCGCACGCTATCGCCCAGCAGCTTGCCGGCCAGCGTGGCGTCGGCGCCAATGTCGATGGCCAGACCTTTCTTGTGCGCCGAGCCGGTCATCATGCCGGCCACGTTGTCGATCAACGTGCGCAGGTCGAACGGCGCGTCGTCCAGGCGCACGTTGCCGGCTTCCAGCTTGGAGAAATCCAGTACGTCGTTGAGCACCTGCAGCAGCACGCCGGCGGAGTCTTCCACCGCGTGCACCAGTTCGTGCTGTTCTTCGTTCAACGGCGTGCGGCCGAGCAGTTCGAGCATGCCGATCACGCCGTTCATCGGCGTGCGGATCTCGTGGCTCATGGTGGCAAGGAAGTCGGCCTTGGCCTTGGACGCGCGCTCGGCGGCGTCGCGCGCGGCGAGCAGGGTCTGGTTGTGCGCGTTGATGCTGGTGGTGTCGATGACGTAGCCGATCCATTCCACCTGGTGATCGGACAGCTGGCGCGTGCCCATCACCAGATGGATCCAACGCAGGCCCTCCGCGCCGTAAGCGCGAAAATCCAGCGTGACAGTGCCGCGATGGCGCGTTGCCCGCTGCAGCAGGCGGCGTACGGCAGGCGCATCTTCCGGGTGAATGCTGTCATGGAACGGCCAGTTGCGCAGCACGTCGTCCTGTTCCAGCAGGTCGGCGTGTTCCAGGCCGAACAGCGCATGCAGGTTGCCGGCGAGGAAGGCCAGCCGCTGCCGTCGATCGTCGCCGCGGCGCACGGCGAACACCACCACTGGAATGCGCTGAGTGATATCGCGCAGGCTCTGCTCGGTGGCGCGCGCGCTGCGTTCGATCTGCCGGTATTCGGTGATGTCCAGCAGCATGGCGATGGTGCCGTTTACGCTGCCGTCCGGCGCGTGCGTCGGCGCTTCCAGCAGCAGGCCGGTGCGCTGATGTCCGTCGCTGCCTACGTAGTCCAGTTCGCAGCGCTGCACCTTGTTCTCGCGCAACGTATCGATGCTCGATTGCTGCAGGCGTTGCGGTGCCGAGCTGCCATCCGCCAGCGGAACCCAGCGCTGCGCCGGCAATGCCAGGCTGCCGTGCCCCCGCATGCTGGCCGGTTCGATGCCAAGCCGCAGCTCGCACGCGCGGTTGAGCGCCAGGTAGCTGCCAGAGGCATCCTTGACCAGCACCGGAAACGGCACCGCATCCCACTGCGCCTGCATCGCCGCGCTTTGCTGGGCGAGTTTCCTTTCCGCCGCGGCCAGCTTTTCCCGCTGCAGGAACAGCATGCGCAACACCGCCAGCGCGAGCAGGGCGGTAAGACTGAGCAGGGCGGCAAGCACCACCACCGCCATGCCGATCGGGCCGGTATCGAACCAGCCGGCGGCCGCGTCGCTGAGAAGAAGGGCTAGGGTCACGGCGTCGTGCTGAGAAAGAAGGTTGTCCCTGTGTAGCCGCTTCCCCGGCGGCTGTAGGTGCATGATGCCATGTCGGCCGGGGAAGAGACTGCGCATTCTTCGGTAGAATCCTAGCCATGACGGCTGGACACGCCGTCGCTATGGGAATCCGAGCCTCCCCGCTATGCCCCCGATTGGCGAGATAACCCGGATCGTCATTGCCGACGATCACCCCGTCGTGATGCTTGGCATCCGTGCGCTGCTGAAAGAACACAGCGGCATGCAGGTGATTGGCGAAGCGAGCAACGGCCGCGAATTGATGGCCTTGCTGGCGAGCATGCCCTGCGACCTCTTGATCACCGATTTCTCGATGCCCTACGAGGATGGTTCCGGCGACGGTCTGCCTCTGCTCAAGCGTTTGCGCCGCGAGCATCCCAAACTGCCGATCATCGTGCTGACCATGGTGCACAACGCGGCCCTGACCCGCGGCATGCTCGCCGCCGACATGAACGGCCTGGTCGCCAAGGTGGCGATGACCAAAGAGCTGCAACTGGCGATCGGCGCGGTGATGAATGGGCGCACGTATATATGCGAGTCGATGCGCGAGCACGTCATCGACTGGTCGCCGGAAGGGCAGGAGCGTGCCGCCGATCCGGCGTCGCTCTCCCAGCGCGAGGCCGAAGTGGTACGCCTGTATGCGCAGGGGCTGTCGGTGACGCAGATTGCCGAGCAGCTGCACCGTAGCGTGAAGACCGTCAGCCAGCAGAAGAACGATGCGATGCGCAAGCTGGGAATTACCAGCAATACGCAGTTATTTGAGTATGCGCGCACTTACGGCCTGCTTTGACGCGTAGGTTGGGGTGCAAACCCCAACATCGCCATCCATATGGCGTCCGCACGTTGGGGTTCGCACCCCAACCTACGGCGATTCCATTTTAGGAATCGTCCGATACAGCCACCCCGCCCTCGAATCGCATCCTTGCCGCCCATAAAGCAACGCCATCGCCATGGCGTTCGTGATTTCCCGCGCGCCCACGGATGGACGTGTGTCGGCGAATTAACGCCGGCGGCAGGCATGCATTACCCCCTGTGAGTACTGCCTGCCGGGATCTTCTGTTCCAGCCACGGCTGCGAGGTAGCGACAATGTTGAAGGACATGCAAGGCGCCGCGCTCGATCGGCTGCAGTCGGTGATCCACGCGCATCCGCAGTGGCAGTGGGAGATCGACGAGCGCCACCGCTTCACCAGCGTGGCCGATGGCTTGCTCGACATGCTGGGCCGTCAGCGCGCGGACGTGCTCGGCGAACCGGTGAACGCCTTCATGGCGCCGACCGAGGCGGTGCGCGTGCGGCGCTTCTTTGCCTCGCGCCCCAAGGCCTTTTCCTGCGCCATCAGCCGTCACCTGCATGCGGACGGCAGCACCGTGGCGCTCGAATCCGATGCGATGGCGTTGGAAAACGAGGCGGGGGAATTCTCCGGCTATCGCGGCGTCGCGCACGGTGTGATGGATCTCGCCCACGCCGAAAACGTGTACCGCATGATGGCCATCTACGACACCGCGCCCAGCGCGCTGTGCCTGATCGGCCGCGATGGCCGCTACCTGGCCGCCAACACCGCGTATGCGGCCATCCACGGCGTGCGCGCGGAAACGCTGGTGGGCCGCAAGGTGGCCGAACTGTTGCCGGGCGCGGGGCAAGTCATCCGCCGCAGCCTCAAGCTGCTGGAAGCCGGGCAGGATGTACCCGCGCAGGAAATCGAACACCAGGACAAGCATTACCAGGTGCTGGCCAATCCTGTGCACAACCGCATGGGCCAGGTGATCGGCATCACCGCCGCGCTCACCGACATTACCGACCGCAAGCAGGCCGAGCAGAAGCTCGCCGATATCAACCGCCAGCTCGAATACTTCGCCAACAACGATCACCTGACCGGCCTGCCCAATCGCCGCCGCATCGACGAAGTGCTGGCGGACGAAGTGCAGCGCGCGATGCGCAGCGGCCATCCGTTGTCGGTGCTGATGATCGACGTGGATTACTTCAAGAAATACAACGATCACTACGGCCATCTGCGCGGCGACGATTGCCTGCGCATCGTTGCCGCGGAGCTGCGCAAATCGCTGCATCGCTATTGCGACGTGGTCGGCCGCTACGGCGGCGAGGAATTCATCGCCATCCTGCCCGACACCGATGCGATCGGCGCCTTGAAGGTTTCCGGCGCGATCTTGCATGCCATCAATGCGCTCAACCTGCCGCACGCGCAAAGCCGCTACGGCAAGCTCACGTTGAGCATTGGCGTAACCAGCCTGGAAAGCGTGCCGCACGGCCAGGGTGTGGAGGAAACCTGCGATGCGTTGCTGCACGCGGCTGATCGGGCGCTTTACACCGCCAAGCTGGCGGGGCGAAATACCGTCTACGGCATGTCCACCGCCGAGCTTGGCGGTGCGTGGAAGGGGCAGGATTGAGTAAGGATTTTCAGCCGCCGTAAAAACCCCCACCCGTCATTTCAGCGAAAGCTGGAATGACGGGCAAGCGTTTCCAGCGATCCCAAACGGTGCTGGCTTGGGTTGGCGGGTTAGAAAATAGGAAGGTAACCTTTGCAGTTACCCTTCCTATCCTCTAGACTGCGCGCCATGGCCACCCCAACCCCCGACATCGCCATGGCCACCGCCAGCGAGCTCCGCGTGCTGCTAGGCAAGCTGAAACGCCGCCTGCGCGAGGAATCCGGTTCGCACGGCCTCAGCTGGCCGCAGGTCTCGGTACTGGGCCATCTGGAACGCGACGGATCCAAAACCGTCACCGAGCTTGCTGAACTCGAAGGCGTGCGCCAGCAATCCATGGGCGCCACGGTGGCGTCGCTGGAAACGGCCGGCCTGCTGAAAGGCACGCCGCATCCCACCGACGGCCGCCGCACCATCCTTTCACTGACGCCGAAAGCGCGCGCCTGGGTCAAGGCCAGCCGCGCCGCGCGCGAAGACTGGCTGTTCCACACCATCCAGACACGGCTTTCGCCCACCGAGCAGAAAAAACTTGCCGGCGCTGTCGAGTTGCTGAAGCGACTCGTCGAGCCTTGATGATTCTTTTCGTCCGCGCCACGGTTACCTCATAAACGCATCACGGAGTTTCCTCATGCACTACGTGACTTATTTCTTCGGCGGCATGTTTCTTCTCAACGCTGTGCCGCATATCGTCAGCGGCACGATGGGTCGCGCTTTTCAAAGTCCGTTCGCCAGCCCACCGGGCCAGGGGCTTTCGTCCGCCACCGTCAACGTGTTGTGGGGTTTCTTGAACGCGGTGATCGGCTATCTCCTGATCTGCCGCGTGGGTGACTTCGACCCGCGCAACATTCCAGACATGACCGCGGCCAGCGTGGGTGCGCTGTTGCTCGCGTTGTTTCTTGCCCGCAGCTTCGGGCGCTTCAACGGCGGCAATCTATGAGCATGTTCCGCTCGCTGCGCGGCTACAACTACCGCGTGTGGGCGGGCGGCGCGTTGATATCCAACGTGGGTACGTGGATGCAGCGCATTGGCCAGGATTGGTTGGTGCTGACGCAACTCACGCACAGCAATGCCTCGGCCGTTGGCGTGGTGATGGCGCTGCAATTCGGGCCGCAGATTCTGCTATTGCCGTTGACGGGCTACGCGGCCGATCACATCAATCGGCGCAAGCTGTTGTGCGTCACCCAGGCATCGCTGGGCGTGCTGGCGCTCGGCCTTGGCCTGCTCACCATCATGGGCTTGATCCAGCTGTGGCAGGTGTATGCCTTTGCATTCGCGCTGGGCTGCGTCACGGCGTTCGATGCGCCGGCGCGGCAAACGTTCGTGTCGGAACTGGTGAGCGAGGAGGATCTTTCCAACGCAGTGGCGCTCAATTCCACCTCGTTCAACGCCGGACGCATGCTCGGTCCGGCTGTCGCAGGTTTGCTGATTGCCGCGGTGGGCACAGGCTGGGTGTTCGTGGTGAATGCCGCATCGTTCGTGGCGGTGTTGTGTTCGTTGTGCCTGTTGCGCCCCGAAGAGCTGCACGTAAAGACGAGCGCCCACCGCGCACGCGGACGTCTTACCGAAGGCTTCCGCTACGTGTGGCATCGGCCGGACCTGCGTGCGGTGCTGGTGATGCTGTTTCTGTTCGGCACGTTCGGACTCAACTTCGCGATCTTTATTTCCACCATGTCGGTAAAGGTGTTCCATGCGGGCGCCAGTCGTTATGGTCTGCTCACTTCCAGCATGGCGGTCGGCACGGTGATCGGCGCGTTGCTGGCGGCGCGGCGGGCAAGGCCGAGCGTGCCGCTGCTGATTGCGGCGGCGGGGTTATTCGGTACGGGGCTGGTGCTGGCCGCGTTGTCGTTCGACTTCTGGATGTTCGCGGCGATGCTGATGGCGATCGGCGTTTGCGCACAAACCTTCACCACCTCTACCAATAGCCTGGTGCAGCTTGCGACGGAGCCGGCGATGCGCGGTCGCGTGGTGGCGATCCTGCTTGCCATTGCGCTGGGTGGCACGCCGCTGGGTGCGCCGGTGGTTGGTTGGGTGGCAGATACGCTTGGGCCGCGCTGGTCGCTAGGTGTCGGTGCTGCGGCGGGATTTGGCGCGGGGTTGGTGGGGGTGCGCTATTTGGTGAAGCATCGTGCTTTGCGGGTGTGCGTGGAGGCAGGGCGGCTGCGTTTGAGCATGCGGCAATCGCTAGCTGACGTGCGCGAGAGCATCCATTCTGCCGAGGCGTAACTTCCTCCCCTACTACACGTAGGGGAGGGAGCGGATTTGCCGCAAGAAGAAGATTTACCGCCAGGTCACGGTCGTCTCGATGCGAATATCCTGCCGCGGCACCACGACCACGGCCGTCGCATCTTTCCCATCCCAGCGCCAATCCGTCACCGCCTTGCCATTCAGGCTGACCGACTGCGGCTTGCCCAGCGCATGAATCCGCACCTCATAAGCACGCTGCAACGGCTGCCCCTTGTACGCACCTTTCACCGCCGCCATCGTCAGCACATGCAAACCATCCGCTTTGCTGTCATAGCTCATCCGCGTCAACGCATAGCTGCCCTTCGCATCATCGAGCGACACGCCGTCGTCTTCGTACAGGTCGAACTGCCCACTGCCTGAGCCATACACATTGACGATCAACGTATCCAGCGCCTTGGCATCGGAATAATCGCTCGGTTCCTGCTCCGGAATGATCGACCCCTCGCGCACAAACACCGGCGTCTGGTCGACGTCGTAATGCGCGGTGAAGGACCTGCCGCCGTCGTAGTGCTTGCCATTGAAGAAATCGATCCACTGGCCGTCCGGCAAATACACCGTGCGAATACCGCTCGCATCCAGCACCGGCGCCACCAGCATTTCATCACCGAAAAAATACTCGTGCGAATGATGGTAAGCCTCTTCCGACTGCGGATATTGCAAATACAACGGGCGAAGCAATGGCAATGACAGCGTGTGCGCCTGCCACGCGTATGTATAGATGTAAGGAATCAGCTGCGTGCGCAGGGTGAAATATTTGCGCATCAACGCAATACCCTTGTCGCCGTACAGCCATGGCATGCGCACGTTGCCCTCGTGCGGATTCGCGTGCGCGCCATGCATGCGCAGAATCGGGCTGAAAGCACCGAACTCGATCCAGCGTGCGTAGAGATCAAAGTCGATCTTCGCGCCATGAAAACCGCCGATATCGTGGCTGATATACGGCACCAGCACATTGCCGCCGCGTGCGGTAAAGGCGACTTCATACGCCAGCACTGGCCATTGCGAATACGTGTCGCCGGTAAAAAAGCCGGGATAACGCTCGCTGCCCCAATCGCCATAGCGGCCGAGAATGAAAGCGCGCTGGCCAGTGAAATGCTGCGAGAAATCGTAGAACACCTTGTTGGTCCAGAACTGCGGATCGAGCCCCGGCATCGCCGTGGCGCCACCGCCGCCATCCACCCACCAGGAACTGACGCCGGCCTGCATCAGCGGCCCATGCAGATCACGCATGAACACGTCGGCTTGTTGTTTGTCGGAGAGATCGAACGCGATACGCGGCGGTGGCGCCACGTCCCTGATCGCCACGAGCCCGCGAAAAATACCACCACCTTGCTCGCCCGGCACCACGCGCAAGGCCATTGCATTGGCTTGCCCCGCGTGAACGTACGGCTTGATGTCGGCGTAGGTAAGCCGTCGCGGCCACTGCACGTGACTGTGTTCGACCTCCTTGCCGTTGACGAAGAGACGATACGTCTGCCCGACTTCGCCCAGATACAGATACAGGGCATTCGGCAGCTGTTCCGGCAGCGACACCGATGTGCGATACCACCCGATGCCCTGGTAATCCGGATAGCCCTGCCGGTTCCATGATTGACCGGTGCGAATGGGCTGCCACGCATGATCGTCGTAGCTGGCGGCAAACCAATGTTGATTGATACCTTGATCGTGCGCATCCGGCATGAATTTCCAGCCCGTGGAAACATCCAGATCGAACGCAGGCTTCGGTGGCAACGGCTGCTGCAGGTCCCTCAATACCTGCGCCGCGTGGCTGTCGTCATGCGAAAGAATGCTTTCCTGCGTACCCGCATAACCCGGATGATCATTGAGGCTGAGCTTGATCCCGCGCTGATGCAGCCATTGCAGGAATTGAGCGGGATGCGAAATCAGCGGACTCCAGTCGTAACCGCCTTGCCAGCCATAGTTGTGCCAGGCGAAATCCAGCACCAGCGTATCGAACGGAATGTGGTTCTCGCGCAGGCGTGTGAGTTCGTCTTCTAGATATTGCTGGTTGTAGCGTTCGAACGCCGGTGTATGTGCATCGGCCGTGTCCGGAAAATATTCGAAGTTGAAATCGGTGATCCAATTGCCCAGCACGTAGCGCGGAATCATCGGAACGCCGCCGCAAAGCTGCGCGTATGCCTGTAGCACGCGCTGGTATTGGCGGTTATAGGTGAACAGATACCAGTCCTGCCCATACGGCTTGGGGCGCGGCGTAATCCACGCCATTTTTTCGTCCCGCAACGGCGTCTGGCTGTCATCGATGAAGGCGTAGCCGCTGCGGCTGAGCAAGCCTGGCTTGGCCGGCAACAACGGAATGTCGATGCCGGGAATGATGTCGTTGACCGGACTCTGCGTGTCATCCTGGGTCAAGTTGCTGCCGCTGACGTGATCGAGCGAGTAGGCAAGGCCACCGAGATTGTGCGCATCCACTTGGCCGGGATGCCAGGTATGCGGCGCTCCATTTGGATTGGCCCAACTCACCTCAAGGTTGTCTGCTTTGAATGGCCCGGAGTTCAAGCGGTAACGCAAGGTGACGCTGCGAGTACGCACCACCAGCCAGCCGTTTTCCTTGGCAGATTCAGCACTGACGGGCGACCAATCGCGCTTCTGCACGACTGCGGTTGGTACGTCGACGAAATGGCCGCTTGGCGCGTATTCCATGCGCAACAATGAAGGCGTGAGAAATTCGAAGCGCGCGTTGCCCGCGACGATCGTGGTAGTGCCCTGCGTCCGTGCATGAGACACCAGCGGCGTCGATACGAATCCAATCAGCGCGATCAGAAGCATGCGGCGGAACACATTCATGCGAGTGTCTCTTAGCAAAAGACCTCACATTTATACTCGCCTTAAAGCGCGCCACGTAGGCTGGGATGAAATCCCAGCATTCGCCATGCACATCCATGCTGGGATTTCATCCCAGCCTACTCACTGCAAAAGAACGGAGGCCACGCACGGCCTCCGTTCACAACGTGCCTGCGTTACGCGCTTATTGCCCGTACTGCGACATAAAGCCCGAACCCACCGGACTGCCCCAGCCCGTCACCAGGTCATAGCCCTTCACCGCCGAATAGCTGCCGGACTTGCCGCTGGTAATGTCATGGAACGTCGCTGCGTAGATGCTGCTGCTGTTGATGTTGTTGCTGTAGAGGGTGGGCAGGAAGAAGCCCAGGTTCGACGCACTGTGGCTGGCCAAAGACTGGTCGACCAAGGCGACGAAGCCCGCCCACATCGGCGCCGCGAAACTGGTGCCGCCGTACTCGTTATAGGTACAACTGCCATTGCCGCACGCCATGAAGGTGAAGTTGGCGTTGGCCGAGAGATCCGGTCCGTTGCGGTAGGTCTTCGAACCCTTGTTGCTGGTATTGATCGCGCCGGTCTGCCAGGACGGAATCGCGATCTTGTCCGGCGAAATACCGCCTCCGCTGTCCACCCATGCGGTCTCCGATGCCCATGGGCCCGCTGCGCCGCTGGTGGTCAGGTCGGTGCCGCCGACGCCGATCACATACGCCGCATCCGCCGGCCATGCTTCGTTGCGCGTCGACCAGGTCGAGCTGTCACCCGATGCGGCGAAGAAGCTCTGGCCTTGCGCCGCCATCTTTTGCCAATACGGATTGAGCGTGGAGGGATCGGCCGGCGTCCAACCCCACGAGCAACCGATGGTGGCCGGCGGTGCATAGCCGCCCGTCGACACGGTCATCGCGCTGATGATCGCGGTATCGGTGGAACCGACATACATCAGCACATTGCTCAGGCCCGGGGCCATGCCTTGCGCTTGTGTCACGTCGAGCGTCTGCTCGATGTCGGAGCAACTGCCGGTGCAGCCGGTCGAAGTGCCGTCGGTGGAAAGCACGCGCAGGTTATTGGGATTGGTTTGCTTGGCCGTCGAGTAATACAGCGCCACGTCGGACGTGTTGATGCCGTAGAACTCCCACAGGCCCACGCTCTCGCCGGTGCCGGTAAGCGTGCCGCCGTGATAGTAGGCCGCGCGCATGTCGCTGCCGAGGAACGAGGCACTGGGACCCGAACCCGTGGTGGCATGGCTCACGACCGCATCCGGACTGATGCCGTGCGCGGCCGCGTAGTCACTCTTCTTGACGTACAACGGATGCGGCTGCGAGAAATTATCCAGGCCCGAAACGTGCCACAGCGGAATGGCCAGTGACGTGGTGGGCTCGCGGTCCGGGCTGTAGAACGTGCGGTTTTCGGTGGGATGCCGATACGTGCGCATCTTCACGTTGAACGCCGATTCCACCGCCGATACCGGACCGATCACCTGGATATCCATGCGATCGCGGCTGCCGCCCGCCACCACCAGGCCATGCTGCTGCAGGTATTGCACGACAGTGTCGTAATCGTTTTGCGTCGGACCAAAGCGCGCCGTGAATTGCGCCGGCGTAACGTAGTTGTGGTAGTTCAGGCTGGTCGGATCGGTGACTTGCGCCACGAAATTATCCAGGCCTGCCTGGTCACGCACCGGCAACACCACATCGAGACTCATAAGCTTGCTGGAAGGCAAGCTGCTCACGAGCTGCGCCGTATTGCTGCTTACCGCGTTGCGCACATGATGCGTGTAGAACTGGCCGGCATTCGCCGCCGCACTCGCACCGAATGCCATCGCAATGGCCAGTGACAAAGCACAGGTCTTGCGCGTTGAAAGAAATCCCTTTGTCTTGCGTGTTCCGATCGAATCTTGTCTGGTCATGGAGCTACTCCCTAGTAGTTAAGTAGTCAGTGACATCGAAAGAAAGAATCGAGGAAAACTAGAAGACGTACGGTTCCCTGTACTCCCCTCCCCAGGGGTGCCGAATGGCCGGCGGAGGTTAGGTTGGAATTCGTCGTTTTCGAGTGAATGGAGCGGCGTTCTTTACGCTTCGCTACCTACAGCGAGTGCACCTGACGCGGATTTGTGTCGTGGATCACATAGTGCGTAGCAGCACCACACCCATATACGTATGCAGGCTCTTGCGAATGCGGACGTGGGATGGCGCAAGATCCTGCAGGTGGCCTCGAATCGGGTTTACGAAAAGCGGCGAAGCAACGCCATGCCGGGCGCGCACGCCGCTTCCAGGCGATCG
This sequence comes from Dyella sp., assembly GCF_035277725.1. Classification (GTDB taxonomy): domain Bacteria; phylum Pseudomonadota; class Gammaproteobacteria; order Xanthomonadales; family Rhodanobacteraceae; genus Dyella_B. The sequence goes on from NZ_DATEJY010000116.1 coordinate 13,200, forward strand.
CGTTCGTCGGGGGATAAATTCAGCCATTTGATCGGGTTCTTGCGCACCTGGCCGGCTGCTTGCGCGAGCCACGCAGGATCATCCAGCTTGGGATCCATGAAGCGAACAATGCGCTGCAGTTCGTCACGAGGTGCGTCAAGGATCGATTCGTAGCGTACGTGGAGAACCCGCTCGGCAGGTAATGTTTCCAGCATGCCCAAACCGACAGCGATCATCTCCGACCAGGCCACTCCAATGGGTTCAAGCGGCAGCTCGAACTGCTGGAACGCATCGACGTCAAAACTTTCCGGCAACAGCCCACGCCATGCGGCCGGCAAGTCTTCGGGTGCTTGGTATGTCGGCGCGAGATAGGGTGCCGTGCCGAACCGCCGCTTGAACATGGCACTGATCAGGCCCATCCGCATCAGCGGAAAACGGCTGGCTGAAAGCGCAAACTCGCGACCATCGCGAAAGACGTGGATGAACTTCGCATCCGGAAAGAAATGCGACAAGGGCTGAACCAGACCGAGCGAAGCACCCGAGCGTTCGCACCAGAATCGGCGGCCAAGGCGTGCACACAGCCACTGGAACACACGAAGGTATTGCTGATGTATACGCGCTTCAGGCAGTGACTGCACGAAGATACCCAATGCTTCATGCAATCCGTCTGGGTCGTCGCCAAGCAACGGTAGCGTCATCGCCAACAGCGGCGGAATGCCCGTCTCGCGAAAGCGCAAGGCGGATGCTACAGGGTAGCGAAATTCGTCGATGACCAAGCCGCGCTCCATCAGACGGAGCCAGGCCGTATGACGCGGACGCGGTTCGCTCAGCACGGACCAGAAACCCGGCCCGTCGATGGGATCCTGCCGGAAGCCATGCGGATGCAATGCATTGAACAACTCGGACAGGCTAAGGATATCCGGATGCAAGGAAAGCAGATCCGACAACATCGTCGATCCGGAGCGCCCGGTGCTGACGATGAACAGCGGCGTTTGCGGCAACACTGTCATGGCTGGACGATCGCCGTAGGTTGGGTCAGCGCAGCGTAACCCAACGCATTGGGCGTAGCATCGGTGGATTGTGTTGCATCAATCCCATCCACGTGGCGGTGCCGGGATTGTCATCCCAGCCTGCAGGTCAAGGAATCTACGAATGGCAAGCGAAGACAATACCAAGATCGTTTACAGGCGCACGCCGGAATCGGCAGCCATGGTGGCAAACGTCAAACGCGCCATGGCGATCACCGCCACACTCAATCGTTTGACGTTCAACGACGCTGACGAAGTCCGCACCCTCTTCAGCGAACTTATCGGCAAAAAGGTAGATGAGAGTTTTTCACTGATCCCTCCGTTCTATGCGACGGGCGGTGGTGAAACCCGCGTGGGTCGCAATGTCTTCATCAACCAGAACTGCACGTTCTATGACCTTGGCGGTCTCGATATCGGCGACGACGTGATGATCGGGCCGAACGTAAGCCTCATCACGACGGGTCATCCGCTTGAACCCTCGCAGCGTCGAGCCGTCACCATCGGCAAGCCGATCGTGATCGAGCGCAACGTCTGGATTGCGGCTGGTGCAACGATTATCGGCGGGGTGACGGTGGGCGAAAACTCGGTGGTGGCTGCAGGTTCGGTGGTTACCAAAGATGTTCCGCCAAATACGCTGGTTGGCGGGAATCCGGCGCGAGTCATTCGTTCCATTGGTGAATGAGAAGGCGTCTGTTGTGTGTCTGAATCTATTGGAAGTCTGTCATGGGGCTAGCGGGTCTCCGGTTGAAACGAAAGGATTGGCCGCATCCGCTTGACGTGTAACGATCGTTACATGTAACGTCCGTTACATGCAGACACGCAAAGAAGAACTCACTTCCGCGCTTATCGACTACCTGCTCACGCATGGCCTGTCGGAGCTGTCGCTGCGGCCATTGGCTGCCGAACTGGGTACCAGCGCGCGCCTACTGATCTACCACTTCGATTCCAAGGAAGGCCTGCTGGCCGCGGCGATGGATGCCATGCACGCGCATCTGCGCCATTCATTGCAGGCGCTGGCGGATGCCCAGGCGCCGAAGGGCATCAAGCCTCTGCGCCGGTTCTGGGATTGGGCGACCGCTGCGGAAAACCTGCCGTACATGAAGCTGCTTTACGAGCTGCAGATGCTGGCGGCGCGCCATCCGGAAACCTACGGGCCGTTCCTGCAGCACAGCGCAACCGGCTGGCTTGAACTGGTCAAACGCATCATGCCGGATGACGAGCGCGATGCGGCCATGGCCAGTCTGCCGATCGCCGTGTTCGATGGATTGTTTCTGGAATTGATGAGCACCGGCGATCGTCGGCGCACCACGCGCGCGCTCGACCGCTTTATCGAATTGGTGGAGCAGGCGCGCCTTCACCGTACGGAAACGGTGCGCAAGCCGCGCAAGGTATCCACGCGTAAACGGGGAACATGAGATGGTCGCATCGACGGCGGATGTATCTGCACGCGGCAGGTCTACCGCGCGGATCGTGGGTGGACTGTTACTGGCGCTGGGAGGTATCAGCCTGCCATTTGGCGCGTGGCTCGACGCCTTTGCGGGGCCCGGCCATCTGATCGTCGATGAGCTGATCTACTGGGGACTGGTTGCCGCGCTGCTCCTTTACGTCGTGAAGGTGGAGCAGCGTCCGTTGGCGTCGGTCGGGTTCAGGCGGCCAGGCTGGAAGGAATGGCCGCTGGCGCTGCTGACGGGTGTGCTGATCATCGCGTGTCTCGCATTGATCTATGAGGTGATATTCCCGGCGCTGCATTGGAGCGAAAGCCAGCCATTGGCGCAGGTATTGAAAATCCCGTTTTGGCTGAATTGCCTGATCGTAGTGCGCGCAGCGGTATCGGAAGAATTGCTGTTTCGCGGTTACGCGGTCGAACGATTGCAGGAGCTGACCGGCAGCCGTTTCGTCGCCGGCGCGCTTAGCTGCACCGTCTTCGCGCTGGATCACGTCAGTTACTGGGGCTGGTCCCACGTGCTGGTAGCCGGCGTCGCCGGGGCCATCCTTACGGTGTTCTATCTATGGCGGCGCAATGTGTGGGCGAGCATGCTGGCGCATTTCATCGTCGACGCCACGCTTCTTCTGGGGTGAGCGGTTCAATCAGTTCGCAGCATCGTCAATGCGCTTGCGGATGATCGGCCGGCACCACCGCCATGACACGCACCGGAAAACCATCGCCGTCTTTGACCTTCGGCCACATCGCAATAAGTACCGCGCCGGTCGAAGGCACTTGATCGAGATGAGCCATGGCTTCGATCTGGTAGTGGCCGTGCTGTAGTAGCCAGGTTTCCGAATCCATCTTGGGTGTGGTGTCGGTGTCGAGCGATTCGTGGCCGATCGCCACCACGCCGCGTTGTTCGATCAGGAATTGCACCGCCGCCAGCGACCAGGCGGGGAAGGGCGAGCGCTTGAATCGTGTCGGGTTGGTGTCCCAATCCTTGGACATATCGGTGCGCAGCGCGGCAAACGATCCGGCGGGAACGCGGCCATGTCGTCTTTCCCAAGCGAGGATGTCGTTGACGCTCAAGGCGTGATCAGGGTCTTTTTGCAGCAAACCGGTGATGTCGAAAACCACCAAGGGCAAGATCATCTTGTTCAAGGGAATGGCGTCGACCGTGGCGCCATGGGCATCGAAGTGCGCCGGCGGATCAATGTGCGTTCCGTATTGGCCCACCATCGAGAAGTAGTTTGCCCGGAAGCCGTCTTTGTCGATGGTGTAGGGCTGGCCGGTCTTTGGATCTTTAGCGGGCGTGATGACGGCTTGGCCAAAGCCGCTCCAGACGGGTGTGCTTGCGCTGAAGGCATGCGTCAGGTCGACGAGCTTGCTGGCGTGGACGATGGCGAGCAGTTCGCTGGCCTGGCTGTCGTGGATGTTGCCTGCTTTTTCCTGGGCCAGTGCGCCCATGCTTATCAAGGAAAACGCGATGGCGGCAAATAGGCGATGGATCACGCTCGGACCTCCGTAGGGGCATTGCCACTTGTAGTGGATGCGCGGCACGGAGGCAATGCACGTACCGCGGCATGTAGGCTGGGATGAAATCCCGGCATTCCCCGGTGCAAGAAAGCTGGGATTTCATCCCAGCCTACAAAAAAGCTGTGGCATCAAAAGCGCTATGCGCTTTTCCCTGTCGTGCGCCGTGTCGCAGGAGCGGGATACGATCGCGGCGTCAAGCGGGCGGTCGAATACCGCTATCCTGACGGATGTCTTAAGGCCCATCATTCACTTTTTCGTGCGGGCGTTGGCTGCGATGTTGACCTCGCCTTGACGGACCGGGCCACGCGATAGCGCGGTTCAAACCACTCTTACGCCGCGAAGATTGGCTTGCGCATTGAGCCAGAACGCATCGTTCTCAAAGCGCCGGAACACATCCGGCGGCAGCACGGTTGCGCGTTGCCGCTCGTCGACTTTCCTGCGAATCGCGTGCAGGCCCGGCGTGCCGGCGCGCAGGTCGAATGCGTCGGCGTCGAAATGCACGTTGTCGAAATCATGCTGGAACATCGGTTGCCCGATGAAGTCGTAAATCGCCGCCAGCGCCTTGGCGGGCTCGCGCACCAGCGTCTCGTACTGCAGCAGCATCAGATGTTGTGCGTGTTCGCCGTAGAACGCTTCCTTCAAGGCGTTATAGGCATAACCCACCAGGCCTTCGCCGTTGGCGACGCCTTCGGCGCGGCTATAAACGGTGCCGCCGGGTTGAAAATTGAAGATGGAGGAAGGCTGCAAGGCGTTGTCGCGGATCACGCGTTCCAGACTGTCGATGACCCATGACATATGGCGCACGCACGCAATCATTTTCACGTTGGGAAAAAGCTCGCACAGCATCGGCAACTTCGCACACCACATGCGATTGGTGTCGAAGATGACCTCGGCCTTGAATTCCTCGCCGTAGTAGTTTTCGAACAGGCCGCGCAGCACGCGCCGGCGCTGTTCGTGCGTGATGAACAGCGAAAACTCGTTGCGATCGCTCATTTCGCCCAGCATCACATTCGCCATGCCGGCGAGCGGGCCGCTCATGTTCGCGTGAAAGCGGGGATTCTGGCGCAGCAGTGCGGCCAACAGCGTGGAACCGGATCGCGGCAAGCCTGAAATGAAATGTATGGCGCGCACGGCTTAAGTCCCCTGGCTTCGGATCGTGGCGCCCACCTTAGTTCGTCGACGGGTGGTTCGGCAAAGCATCAGGGCACTTCTATAAATAGCTCTCAAGCGAAGCGGCATCTCGACCATTGCGACAAATGGTTCCCTCCCCTGCTTGCAGAGCCTGTCCCGGACTTGATCCGGGGGGAGGGTTAGGGTGGGGTGCGAGCGCAGCGAGCGGCGGGAACCGAACATCACCGTAAACCCATTTTTCTCGGGAAATTCAGTTGTACGCTAAAGCCCAAGCAACCCCACCCCAGCCCTCCCCTACTGTCGCAGGGGAGGGAGCGCATCGCGGCAAGCATCAGCCGTATCGCCTCATGTCGCGTAGCGAGCCATTTATAGAAGTGCCCATCAGTCGTCGAGCAACACCACGCAATCGATGCCCGCCCTGGTCATTTTTGCGTAGGGGCAGATGCGTTCGGTATGGCGCACCAGCTCCTCGGCGGTGGACCGCTCGAGGCCCGGCAGGCGGATGCGGATCTCGGCGGTAAGCGTGAACAGGCCATCGACCGGATCGCGGCCGAAGGTGACCGACGCCGCGACTTCGGCGTCTGGAATGGCAATGTTCGCGCGGGTGGCGAGCAGGCTGAGTGCGCCGTGGAAACAGGCGGCGTAGCCGGCGGCGAACAATTGTTCGGGATTGGTGCCGCCGCCGGGTCCGCCCAATGGCTCCGGCATCCGCAGTTGCACCTGCAGGGCGCCATCGTCGGAGCGTGCGACGCCGGAGGCGCGAGCGTGCCTGGCCACACCGCCGCTGACGCGCACGGTGGCCGTATAGAGCGGAAGAAAATCCATGCCGATGTGCTTGTCGAGCAGGGAGGTATGCGGTGGACGCAGATCGGTCATGACGATGCGGCAGCGCGAGGCCTCAGGCCTGCGACGAGGATGTTCATGGGCGACCTCCGTTTCAGGTTGGCGCTGCAGACATGTGACGACGGCATGCTAGGCATGCCCATGCGGCCACCGGTAGCGCCGCCGACGGGCTCACGGTGTTGCCGGCAACGCACCAATCGCCGTTGCGCAGCGCGTTGCGGATAGCTCGCTCGCCTTGCTTGCGGGCACGGATGACACCGAGGCCAATCCGGTCGCGCATGTCAGGTCCAGCGCGCGGATGCCGGCGGTCATGAAGTCGATGAACACGCGTATGCGCGCGGGCAGTTGCTGGCGGCTCAGGTAGCAGAGGTAATGCCCGCGGTCGTCCGGTTCGTAGGGCGCCAGGCACGCCACCAGCCGGCCGGCGCGCAGGTGTTCGCTGATCTGGTAACCGGCCAGCTGCGCGATGCCTTGTCCATCGAGCACGGCCTGCAGCACCAGATCTTCGTCGTTGAACGTGCAGCTGGACGATGGCAGAAATTTCTGCACGCGACCGCCAACCTTGAATTCCCACTCGAAGATCCTGCCCGATACCGTGCGGAAATTGATGCAGCTGTGCCCGGCCAGATCTTCCACGTGGCGCGGCAGGCCATGCGCGCGTTGATAGGCCGGCGAGGCGCACACCAGCATCGGCATCGGGATCAATTGCTTGGCGATAACCTGGCTGTCGTCCATGCGTCCGTTGCGGAACGCCACGTCCACCCGATCCACGCTGAAATCGGTCAGGCGATCGTCCAGCAGCAGATCGACGGCAATGTGCGGATAGCGCGCGCGAAATGCATGGAGCAGCGGCGCCACGATGCGCCGTCCGAAGCCCACCGTGGTGCTGATCCGCAACTGCCCGCGCGGCGGGCCCTCGCGCAGGTCGCGCATGTCTTCCAGCGCCTGCACGATGCGCTCCACGCCCGGATGGCAGTTTTGATAGAACAACTCGCCTTCGCGCGTCAGCGTGGTGCTGCGCGTGGTGCGCAGGAAAAGCCGCGCGCCCAGCTGCGCTTCGAGCTTCTGCACGCTGCGGCTGACGGCCGAGCGGCCGATGCCGAGGCGATCGCCTGCGCGGGCGAAACTGCCTTCCGTCGCCACCGCGATAAACGCCACCACGCCGGCGTAGCTCGCCGAGAAGCTGGAGGCGAGCGCGTCGCTGTTCGCACAATGGGGTCGATCGAACGAGTCGAGGGTCATGGTCGTGTCCAGTCAGGGCGTTGCGCGGGTCATCACGCATCGCACCGGCATTGGCCGGCTTATGTGACAGACGTTTCGGTGGCCGCATCCGTGACAGCGCCGGCCCCATTGTTTCCTGCGGGACAACACCAAGAGCCCGTCGCCGGACCTACCGGGTCGATCACGTCAAATCTACGCTGGGCGCCGTTACGCCCTCGTACGCGAGCGGGCATCCCGCCGACCGGCCGCGAAATGGCCATCCACTGAGGATTTGCACCATGGCACAGCGCATCGACTACCAAAAACAATCGCCCGAGCTCTTCAACAAGCTGGTCGCCTTGAACATGCAGATCGGCCACTCCAGTCTCGAAGAAACCATCAACTACCTCGTCGAGATCCGCGCCTCGCAAATCAACGGCTGCAGCTTTTGCCTGGATATGCATATCAAGCAGGC
>NZ_DATEJY010000117.1:0-14386 GCF_035277725.1 Dyella sp.
CCTGCGGGCTTTCTGAACATCATGCCAACTACGCAGAATCAATCAGCTCATCCTTAAAGTTTGAAACGGAAACCCAGATTCACCGTGCGATCCTGATAGCGGATATCGCGCGGACGCGACGTACCGTCACCCCAGTACTGATGCAGATTCGCACCCAGCAGATTGGTCATGCCCAACACCACCGTGCTGTGGTCGTTGAGGTTGTAGGCGACGGAAAGATCCACCTGATTCGCCGGTGCGATTTCATCGTTCACGCTGGCCACGTTGACGGCATTGAAGCCATCGATGAAGCGGCTGCGATAGTTGTAGGCCAGGCGCAACGACCAGCCATACTTCTCATACATCAGCACTGCGTTGCCGTTGTGCTTGGATACGTTCTGCAACGGCGTGGTAACCATCGGGCCACCCAGATACTGCGGCGACTTGGTCGATCCATTGATGTAGGTGTAGTTGACCTGCACGCCCAGTCCGTTCCACGCACCCGGCAGGAAATCGAAGAACTGCTGATAGGCCAGCTCCACGCCGTCCAGGAAGCCATTGCCTGCACTCTCGGGACTGCTGATCTGGTACGGCTGTCCGCCGATCACCTCATCCGTCACGTAGCTCTGCACATAGCCCTTGATGTTGCGATAGAACGCACCGGCACTGGCATAACTGCCTGGCGCGAAATACCACTCCAGCGACATGTCGTAGTTGTTGGACTTGATCGGCGTGAGGTAGGCGTTACCGCTGCTGCCGTTGCCTGCACGATTGATGGTGCCGGGATTGAGCGACATCGACGGATTGAGGTCACCAAAGTTCGGATACGTCACCGTCTTCGCCGCCACAAAGCGCGCCTGCAAGGCATCCGTAATGTGCAGCACGGCGCTCACGTTCGGCAGGTACACCGGCGCACTGGTCGACAAGGCCAGCGGTGAGTAGACGTTGGTGGCGCTGTTGTACGAAAACGCGTTGAGGTTGCGATTGATGTCTTCGATGCGCACGCCGATCAGGCCATCCAGCGGCATGCCGAACACCGTGGTGGCATAGGCCGTCTGCAGATAACCGGCGAAGTCTTTCTCGTCGATGTTGTAGAAGCGGCCCGGATCGGTCGGCTGCAACCCCTGGTTGGTGCCGTACAGCGCGCGAATGGCGTTCGCATTGCCGTTCAGATAGTTGTAGCAGCCGCTCAACCAACCACCCGGCAGCGCCGATGAACTGGGCATGGCGCAGAAGTAGTTGGCGGGGAAACGCGCCAACACCTGGTTGGCCGGATTGGGATCGAGCGCAATCGCACCGGTGCCGCCCGGCGGCGGAATCGATACCTGCACGCTGCCCTCGTAGTTCGCGCGGTGATCGTCGGCGCGCACGCCAAACTGCAGGTTCTGGAAGAAGCCCGAGTCGAAGGTGTACACGCCATCCGCGCGCCAGGAGAGCTCCTTGCCGCGTTGCACCGACCAGTTCTGGAACAGGCCGTTCAAGTAGTAGTTGGACGCGTCGTTCTGCGGACTGCCGAGCAGCGACCAGTTCTGGCGGTTGCCGGCGGTACCGTTCCACACCGTGGTGATCGGCCCTTTCAGGAACGTATCGACGATGAAGGTGTTGTCCATGAACGAGCTGAGCGTCGACGACAGTTCGGTCGACAGGCTCAGCACATCGTTATGCCACTTGGCGCCGATCGCGTTTTGAATGTCGTGCCCGTGCTGCGCGTGTGCCTGCGTGCTGGTCGCCGCATAGCTGTTGCCGCTCCAGGTCGCGCTGGTAGCGTCACAGATCGTCTGGCCGTAGTACTGGCCGGCGAGCTGGTCCGGATAGCAGTGATTGCCGACGGTGTACGAACTCGGCGTCACGACACCGGTCGGGAAGGTGAAGAAGAACGGCTGGCTGTAGCTGTCGTGATCCCAGTCGTACAAGCCTTCGGCGTAGATTTCGGTGTGATCGTTGGGTGCCCATTGCACCGCATAGTTCAGCTCGGGACGGCGGCGATAGCCGATGTTGTAGTCGGCACCGAAACCATTCGGCACTTCCACCAGCGTGCCCGAAGGGCTGCGCAACGCATTGCCCTGTGCATCCGTCAGCAGTCGCGGGAAATCGCCCCACACGGCCTTGTAGTCGTAGTGCTGGGTGATGATGCTGGCGTTGAGAAGTGCGCCGAACTCACCGGCATCCGTCTTCCAGCGGTCGCTGACCAGAAAGCTGCCGGTGCCGTCGGTGCGGCCCGCGTTCGCGCTATTGATGCCGGTCACCGTGCCCGCCACTTCCAGCCCTTTGAAATCGAACGGGCGGAACAGCTGCATGTCCACCAGGCCGGCAATGCCGCCTGCCGGCAAGCTGGCATCGCTGGTCTTGTACACCTGCACCGACTTCACCGCCGTTGCCGGCAGATTCTGGAAGGCATACGAGCGGCCAACACCGCTGACGATCTCGCGGCCGTTCAACGTGGTCACCACGTTCGGCAGGCCACGCACCACCACGCTACTGGTTTCGCCCTGAAAGCCTTGCGCCACCTGCACGCCGGTGATGCGCTGCAAGGCATCGGCCACGCTGTTGTCAGGCATCTTGCCGATGTCTTCCGACACGATCGAGTCGACGATGTTGTCGGAATCCTGCTTCACTTCTGCCGCAGAGCCAAGGCTCGAACGCAATGGCGTGACCACCACGGTGGAGAGGGTGGCTGCGACGTTCTGGTCTTTTTTCTTTTGATCCTTCTTGGTGTTGTCCGGTGATGAAGCATCCGCGGTTTGTGCACCGGTTACCGGTTGGCTGGTGCTCACAGGCTGCGCTGCCGTGGTGTCGGCGTGTGCCGTGGCCAGCGACGAGACGATAGCGACGGCCAGCAAACTCATGGTGCAGGTAATGGTGTTGCGCTTCATGGTCTCTCCCCTTTCGGCTTGGGCGTACGCCTTGCATGGCCGCCACCCTTGGTATGGAATGTCTATTTAAAAAGCCAAATTCGCTATTAGTACTACTATATGGTCAGCTGCTTGAGGCGACAGAAAGCCGCCGCCTCGCGGCCTGCGCAGTAAAAGAGTTCAGTGCGCCGCGCTTGGGCTATGGACGGCTGCGGTGACCGGGAGCATCGCCGCGTCAGCAGGCACGATGCCCTTGGGCGCTGCACTCAAGGCCCGGAAGATCGCTGCCTCACGCTCGCGATACGGCGTGCCATCGGGATTGAGCAGATCGTGGAACCAGATCACCGGCGGCTGCAGCGTGTACGGCTTCTGCCAGGAATCCCACGGAAAAATTGTCTGCGTCTTGCCGGAGACAAAACCCCAGTTGACCATGCCGACGTCGAGCTTCTTGCCCACCGGCAGCACGCCGTCGACGGTGGAACCCGCACTGCGCGCCATGTATTCCGTGCAGATCATTGGACGTCCATACGTCTGCAACTGCTGCACGCGATGGAGGAATTCTTCCGGGAATCCATAGTTGTGAAACGTAAGGATGTCCGACTGCGTGAGCTGCGTCTGCTCGATCGCATTGAGCTGGTGCAGCTTTGACCAGTCGTCGTCGTGCCACACGCCGCTGGTCAGCGGCTGCACGGGATGCTGGCTGCGCGCCCAATCGAACACCTGCGGCAGCAGTTGCGCCACGCGCTGGAATTTGTCCTTGGGTTCCTCGGCTGCGTAATTGCCGCCGCCGTCGTTGTCCGGTTCGTTCCACACGTCCCAGGCAAGGATGCGACCGTCCTTGGCAAAGCTGCCGACGATATCCTTCACATAGGCTGCGAGCTGCGGATACTGCGACGGATCATCCAGCACCTTGGTGCCCGGCGCCTGCACCCAGCCGGAGTTGTGCACGCCAGGAATCGGCGGATGCTGCGGGCCCAGCACGGGATCAGGATCCCAGCACGAATCGAACAGCACCAGGATCGGCTTGATGTGATGCTTCGCGGCGATCGCGAGGAACGTATCGATGCGCTTCTTGAAACCTTCGCGATCCTGATCCCACAGGAGGTTATGCAGGAACACGCGCATGGTGTTCATGCCCAAACCCTGCGCCCAGCCGAGTTCCTGATCGATGCGCGCCGGATCGAACGTGGCGGACTGCCACATGTCCAGTTCGTTGATCGCGTTGGAAGGAATGTAATTGCTACCTACCGGCCACGGCTGCTTTGCGTACCAGGCCTTGGCCTGTGCAGCCGTCCAACGCTCCATATCCGCGGCGTGCGCCACGGAAACACCAAGCAGCAGCGCCAGAGCGAGGCACCCTGCCCATCGTGTGCTCTTCATTGTCACATCCACCCTTGAATCTTTTTTATCCCTGTCCCGCGTACGGGATGGGTTGTTTATAAGTACTGCATTAAAGCTGTGCGCCTCGCAATTCGCGGCTTGATGCAAATCCAAGCTTGCAATGATGGCGATGCGATGGCATAGCGTCGGGGTTCGCACCCCAACCTACGCGGCTCCTGCGCGGTGCTGCTCCCTGCTGCTACGACTCGACCCAGGTGTTACTTCGCGGCCTGGTCGATACCGAAGCGATAGACGATGATGTTGCGGTAGATCTCGCCCGGCGCCAGTCGCGCCGAGCCGAAGTCCGGATGATTCGGCGTGTCCGGAAACAGCTGCGGCTCCAGCACGAATGCATCGCCCTGACGATAAATATGATGGTCTTTGCCGACCGTGGTGCCATCCAGGAAATTGCCCGAATAAAACTGCAAACCCGGCTTGCTCGACCACAGCGTCATCACGCGTCCGGAATGCGGGTCTTCCACCCGGGCCACCACACGCGGCTCGATTTCCTTGCGGCTGAGCACCCAATTCATGTCGTAGCCCTTGCCGAACAGCAACTGCTGCGAACGGCCATCGCGAATGTCACGACCAATCGGCTTGGCAACGCGGAAGTCGTAGGACGTACCTGCCACAGGCGCGAATGCTCCGGTCGGAATCGACGCGGCATCGCCTACCGGCGTGATGTCGTTGCCGGGAATCATCAATGTTTGATCCATCACCGAACCGGAACCTTCGCCACCGAGATTCCAGTACGTGTGATTGGAAAGATTGACGATGGTCGGCTTGTCCGTGGTGGCGGTGTAGGCGATCTTGAGCTGGTTTTCATCGCTCAAGGCATAGGTCGCCTTCACCGTCAGCGTGCCGGGGTAACCCTGGTCGCCATCGGGGCTGACGTATTCCATCGTCACGCTTGGCGTGGAACCCGACTTTACGTCGAGTACTTTCCACACCTGCATGTCGAAGCCTTTCGTGCCGCCGTGCAGGGAATTGGCGCCATCGTTCAACGTAAGGCTATACGGCTTGCCGTCCAGCGTGAATTTGCCGTGGGCGATACGGTTCGCAAAGCGGCCGACGGTCGCGCCGAAATACTGGCGCCGGTCGAGATAGCCCTGCAGCGTGTCGTAACCGATCACGACGTCGGCAAGCTTGCCGTTGCGGTCAGGCACCAGCAGAGACTGCAGCGAGGCGCCGTAACTCATGACGCGTGCGCGCATGCCATGGCTGTTGGTAAGCGTCACGATTTCCACATCCTGCCCATCCGCCGTATGTCCGAAGGATGCGCGGGTGGCCTCGCCGGCCATCGCGGAGAGTGGCAGCAACATGCTTGCCGTAAGGATGGAACCGAGCAGTACTACAGATTTCAAGCAAATCCCCTTACGAAATCTATGAAACCGGGAGCTCACATGCCCTGTCGCTTCTGAGCATATTGTATGATTATATAGACGCATGGCCGTCTGGGCTTTACGCGCTGCAGCATGGTCATCGAGCAAGTAGAACTGGGGCATCATCGTGGCGGTTCGCATAAGTGGAGGGTGCGGCTGACAGTGTTGAAAAAGTGGGTGTTATACGCCGGCGACGTGACAAGCAACGTATTCCGTGCACGCCGCGCCAGCGCCCAACGCTATCAACGTCAAGCACAAGCTCTTTCGCAATGCAGCACGATCGACCCTTTTCCATCACCTCCATAGAGCACCGATGAGAGTCACCAACGCCCGCAATCTGCATGGTCATGTCACCCAGGAATTGGGGGTGCGGATCGTCAGCGGCCAGCTTCGGCCGGGCGAGATCCTGCCCCGCGAAGAAACCCTGGCCGAACAGATGGCGGTTAGCCGCACCGCCTTGCGCGAGGCCATGCGCGTGCTGTCCGCCAAGGGCCTGGTCGAGGCGCGGCCGAAAGTCGGTACGCGCGTGCGTGACGAACGCTACTGGCATCAACTGGATGCCGACGTGCTGGCCTGGCGTTGCGCATCCATGCCGCCGGCTGACTTCGTGGAAAAGCTGGTGCAGATGCGTGAAATCTTCGAGCCTGCCGCAGCTGCCCTGGCGGCACGCCGTTGCGATGCCTCACAACTCAAAGAGATCGAACTGGCGTATTTGGCGATGGAAGCGTCGCGCAATAGTGATGAGTGGGCCGTCGCGGACCTGCAATTCCACGAGGCCGTATTGATCGCCACCAACAACGAATTGATGAGCTCCCTGTTCTCCGTCGTGGAAACCGCCCTGGGTTCCTTCTTTGTACAGTCCGCGCGCAAGAGCGGTGACTTCAAGTACTCCCTGCCCTATCACCGCCAGGTGTTCGACGCGATCCGCCGCAAGCAGCCCGAAGTGGCCCGCCGCGCCATGCAGCAGATGATCGTGGACGCGCGCGCCAACATGACCGGCAAGCGCCGCACGAGGAAGTCCGCATGAGCGTCGACGTGCGACTGATCGGACTGGACTGGGGCACCAGCAGCCTGCGTGCCTATCTTTATGATGCCGATGGCAAGGTCGTGGCAACACGCCACCAGTCCTGGGGCATCCGCAACCTGCCGGAGGGTGGATTCGCCGGCGCCTTGCAGGCCATCACCGCCGATTGGCCAGCTTGCGTGGCAGTAGCCGCCGGCATGGTCGGCAGCCGCCAGGGCTGGCGTGAAGTGCCTTACGTTGCATTGCCAGCCGATGCAGCAAGCATCGCGCACGGCATGCTGCGCGTGGACGACTGCAGCAGCCATGAACTATGGATTGCGCCGGGTTTGCAGCGGCATCAACCGGCCGACGTAATGCGTGGCGAAGAAACGCAGATCATCGGCGCGCTGGCGCAGCAGCCGCTCTATCAAGCCAACATGCGCTTCGTGCTGCCGGGTACGCATAGCAAATGGGCAAGCGTGGTCGACGGACGCATCGTGGCATTCGACACGGTGATGACCGGCGAGATGTACGCGCTGTTGATCAAGCATTCCATTCTCGGTGCCGGTCTTCCTGGTGAGCCGGCGCAGCCGTTTGCCCAAGAGGCTTTCATTCGCGGTGTGCTTACCGCCCAGGAGAGCGGCGCGGAAGGTATTTTCAGCCGTCTGTTCTCGACGCGCGCATTGATGCTTGCTGGCAAACTGGCGGCGGCGCAGGTGCCGGATTTTCTATCCGGCCTGTTGATCGGCGAGGAATTCCGCATCGCACGCTCGCGTGACGACCACCGCATTTCGCCGCTATGCCTGATTGGCGAAGCGTCGCTATGCCAACGCTATACCTTGGCGGCGCAGCAGTTCGGTTATGCCGCGCCGACTGTGATTGATGACGCAGCCATCCAAGGGCTGTGGCAGCTGGCCTCTGCCGCCGGCTTGCTGGCCAACGCCAAGCTTCATTCTTTTTCCGGAGTAACACCATGATTCGCGCGTGGCTCGATTCTCTTCCCCTGGTGGCGATTCTTCGCGGCATCCGGCCCGACGAAGCACTCGCCGTTGGCAACGCCCTGGTCGATGCGGGCTTCCGCGTGATCGAGGTGCCGATGAATTCGCCGCAGCCGCTGGAGAGCATTCGCTTGATGTCCGAAGCATTGGGCCAGCATTGCCTGATCGGCGCCGGCACCGTGCTGCAGCCGGAACAGGTCACGGAAGTGGCAGCCGCGGGCGGCAAGCTGATCGTGATGCCGCACGCCGATACACGCGTGATCAGCGCGGCCAAGCGCGCCAGCCTGTATTGCGTGCCAGGCGTTGCCACACCGACCGAAGCGTTTGCCGCCATCCAGGCCGGCGCCGACGCGATCAAGCTGTTCCCTGCCGAACTGCTTACGCCGCCGGTGCTCAAGGCATGGCGCGCGGTAATGCCGCGCGACCTGCCCATGCTGCCGGTCGGCGGCATCACGCCGGAAAACATGGCCCCTTATGTCGCCGCAGGCGCCAACGGCTTCGGCCTCGGCTCCGCACTCTACGCACCCGGCCGTGATGCGAACGACGTCGGTCGTCGCGCCCACGCCTTCGCTCAAGCCTGGAAAACAAGTTCTCAAGGAAACCCCGCATGAAGATCACCCGTCTCACCACCTTCCTCGTTCCGCCGCGTTGGCTGTTCGTACGGATCGATACCGATGAAGGCATCAGCGGCTGGGGCGAACCGGTCGTTGAGGGCCGCGCGCATACGGTTGCGGCAGCGGTCGAGGAACTTTCCGATTACCTCATCGGCAAAGATCCGCGCCACATCGAAGACCATTGGAACGTGATGTACCGCGGCGGCTTCTATCGCGGCGGCCCGATCCTGATGAGCGCCATCGCCGGTATCGACCAGGCGCTGTGGGACATCAAGGGCAAGCATCTGGGCGTGCCCGTGCATGCCTTGTTCGGCGGTCCGGTGCGCGAGCGCATCCGCGTGTATTCGTGGATCGGCGGCGATCGCCCGTCGGATACCGCCAAGGCGGCGAAGGAAGCGGTGGCGCGTGGATTTACCGCGGTAAAGATGAACGCGACCGAGGAAATGCACTTCGTCGACACGCATGAAAAAGTGCAGCGCGTGCTGGAAAACGTGCAGGCCGTGCGCGACGCCGTAGGCCCCGATATCGGCCTTGGCCTGGATTTCCACGGCCGCGTGCACAAGCCGATGGCCAAGGTGCTGATGCGCGAACTGCTCCCGTTCAAGCTGATGTTTATCGAAGAGCCGGTGCTTTCCGATCATCTGGAATGCATCCCGGAACTGGCCAGCATTTCGCCCGCGCCGATCGCCTTGGGTGAGCGCATGTATTCGCGCTATGACTTCAAGCGCGTGTTCGCCACCGGCGGCGTGGACATCATCCAGCCTGATCCGTCGCATTCGGGCGGCATCACGGAAACGCGCAAGATTGCGATGATGGCCGAAGCCCACGACGTGGCGTTGGCGCTGCATTGCCCGCTGGGGCCGATCGCACTCGCCGCCAACCTGCAGCTGGATGCGATGTGCCACAACGCCTTCATCCAGGAACAGAGCCTGGGCATCCACTACAACGCTACGAACGACCTGCTCGACTACATCACCGACCGCAGCGTATTCGCGTACGAAAACGGTTTTGTCACCATGCCGACCGGCCCCGGTCTCGGGGTGCAAGTGAACGAGGCTTACGTGGCCGAACGCGCCACCGTCGGGCATCGTTGGCGCAATCCGATCTGGCGTCACAGCGACGGCAGCGTGGCCGAATGGTAAGGCCGTAACGATTCATGTCCCCCATGTTTGCTACCTACCCCAGCCTGGTCGATCGCTCGGTATTGATTACCGGCGGCGCTACAGGCATCGGCGCTGCGTTCGTTGCGCACTTCGCGCAGCAGGGCGCGCGCGTTGCGTTTTTCGATATCGACGACAACAGCGCCGCTGCGTTGATTGCTTCGCTTCCCGATGTACGTCATGCACCGCAGTTCACGCGCTGCGACGTGACCAACATCGCGCAGCTTCGGCAGGCCATTTTCGCAGCAAGCCAGAGCGTCGGCACCTTCAGCGTGTTGATCAACAACGCAGCCAACGATCGCCGCCATCAGTTGCAGGACACGACGCCGGAAGAATTCGAGCAAAGCATCGCCGTCAATCTGCGCCACCAGTATTTCGCAACGCAGGCGGTGGTGCCGGGCATGCGTGAACTGGGCGGCGGCTCGGTCATCTGCCTGGGCTCCACCGGCTGGATGATCAAGAACGCCGGCTATCCGATGTACGCGATGGCCAAGTCCGCCGTGCGCGGCCTGATCAATGGCCTGGCGCGCGAGCTGGGCAAGGATCAGATCCGCATCAACGCACTGGTGCCTGGCTGGGTGATTACCGACAAGCAGCGCGAGCTGTGGCTGGATGACGCCGGCAAGGCGGAAATTGAACGCAAGCAGTGCATGCCCGGGTTTCTCGGCGCGGACGATCTCGCGCGCGCGGCTTTGTTTCTGGCCGCGGATGACAGCCGCATGTGTACGGGTCACGACTTCTTTGTCGATGGTGGATGGGCATGAGTTTGCAAGCCTCGTTGGTGCTGGATGCGCGAAACACTCTCGGCGAGGGTGTGGTCTGGTGCACGCGTAGCCAGTCGCTGTACTGGACAGATATCCACGCGTCCGTGCTGTGGTGCTTCCGCCCCGCCGATGGCAGCACGCGCCGCTGGCCGATGCCGGAGCGCCTGGCCTCGTTCGCCTTATGCGAGGACGATGGCTGGCTGCTGCTCGGACTGGAAAGCGGGCTGGCGTTCTTCCACCAGGAAAGCGATCGGCTGATCCGCATCACCGACGTCGAAGCCGGCCTGCCGACGCGCCTCAACGACGGCGCCTGCGATCGCCAGGGACGCTTCGTGTTCGGCACGCTGCATGAACCGGTGGGCGGCGAAGCGCGGCGTGCGGCCGGCGCCTTCTATCGGCTGCACCACGATCTGCGACTGGAGCAACTGCCGCTTGGATCGGTCGCGATCAGCAACAGCATAGCGTTCAGTCCTGACGGCGCCACCATGTATTACTGCGATTCGTGGAAGCGCACCGTGCATCGCTGCAGCTACGGCGACAGCGTGGCCGATGCGTGCATGCACATCGACCTGACGCAGCAGCAAGGCGAGCCTGACGGTTCGGCCGTGGACAGCGAAGGCGGCCTGTGGAACGCCGAATGGGGTTCCGGCCGCGTGGTGCGCTACACCCCCGACGGCAGGCAGGACCTGGTCATCAGCGTACCGGCCAGCCAACCCACGCGCGTCGCCTTCGGCGGCGAGCGGCTGAACATGCTATACATCACCAGTGCCCGCGACGGACTTTCCGCCGAGGTGCTGGCGAAAGAACCGCATGCCGGTGGCCTGTTCGCCATCGAGGTGCCCTTCACCGGCATGCCCGAACCACGTTTCAACGGCCGGCCTGCATGAGCCGGCTTTTTTATGCGTCGTGAAGAAAGTGAGAACACTCGCGCGGCGCATTCGATCAGGCTGCTGAACACAGGCTGGTCATGCAGGTCACGGAAGGCCTGTCGCGAATCAAGCACCTGAGTGCTTGGTTTAAGCGTAGCCGGGTCCGGTCTGATACCGCGCCTGGCGTGTTGGGCAAGTGTGGGGAAGGCACTTTCTCAACTCACAACCATGACGGGGTCATTCATGAGTGCCAGTATCATTCCAACATCTGCGACAACACATTCCGACGTCAAGCCACACGCCAAAGCCACCGCCATCTTCACCTGCGTGCTCGCCGCACTCGCAGGCCTGATGTTCGGCCTGGATATCGGCGTGATTTCCGGCGCCCAGCAGTTCATCCAGAAAGAATTCGGCGTTTCCGACCACGCACTCGAATGGATCGTCAGCGCGATGATGTTCGGCGCGGCGGTCGGCGCACTGGGGGCCGGCTGGCTGTCTTCCTCACTGGGGCGCAAGCGCTCGCTGATTCTCGGCGCGGTGCTGTTCGTGGCCGGCTCGGTGCTGTGCGGTTTCGCGCAGTCGCCCGACATGCTGATTGCAGCGCGCGTCATCCTTGGCCTGGCGATCGGCATCGCCTCCTTCACCGCCCCGCTGTATCTGGCCGAAGTGGCGCCGGAATACATCCGCGGCGCGATGATCTCGGTGTACCAGCTGATGATCACCATCGGCATCCTGGTGGCGTTTCTCTCCGACACCGCCTTCAGCTACACCGGCAACTGGCGCTGGATGCTCGGCATCATCGCGATTCCGGGTGTGTTGTTCCTGATCGGCGTGCTGTTCCTGCCGGACAGCCCGCGCTGGCTGCTGATGAAGCAGCGCGATGCCGAAGCGCTGGACGTGCTGCAGCGCCTGCGCGGCAATCCGGAAATCGTCGAGCGCGAAGCGAACGACATTCGCGAGCAACTCAAGACGCCGCAGCGTGGCTGGCATCTGTTCCTGGAGAACAGCAACTTCCGCCGCTCGGTCGGCCTGGGGATTCTGTTGCAGCTGATGCAACAATTCACCGGCATGAACGTGGTGATGTACTACGCGCCGCGCATCTTCCAGGACATGGGTTACGACACGGCGGCGCAGATGTGGTTTACCGCCATTGTCGGCCTGACCAACGTGCTGGCCACCTTCATCGCCATCGCCCTGATCGATCGCTGGGGCCGCAAGCCGATCCTGTACACCGGCTTCGCCGTGATGGCCGTGGGCCTCGGTGTCGTCGGCAGCCTGATGGGCACGGGTTCGCATGGCATGCAGATGTTCGCGGTGATCATGTTGCTGGTCTTCATCGTCGGCTTCGCCATGTCCGCCGGTCCGCTGATCTGGACACTGTGCTCGGAAGTGCAGCCGCTGAAGGGACGCGACTTCGGTATCGGTTGTTCCACCATGACCAACTGGATTGCCAACCTGGTCGTTGGTTTCACCTTCCTCACCTTACTCAACAGCTTCGGCCATACCAACACGTTCTGGTTGTATGCCGGCTTCAACGCCGTCTTTATCGTACTGACCTTCTGGCTGGTGCCGGAAACCAAGGGCATCACGCTGGAGCAGATCGAACGCAACCTGATGAGCGGCAAGCGGCTGCGCGATATCGGCCGCTGATTTCGCAGTAACGGCAGTAGCTCTACATCTTCGTAGAGGGGAACTCCCGGCCGGCGCCATGCCGGCCGGTTACCACACAACAAGAACGACTATTCGGCCTTTTCAAACACCACGTTGCCGCTGACGCGGCATAGGAGATGGTTTATGAGACACCCGAAGCTTTGGTCGGCTTGGAGTTCCTTGTGCCTGCTGATGCTGGCCGTGTTGCTCGTCACGAGCGCACGGCCCGCACACGCCGCCACGGGCACCCTATTGACCGGTAGCACGCTTTATCCACGCGTCGTTCGCCTGCAACACAATGCAGGCTTCAACGGCATGCTGGTGGCAAGTACCAACGGCATCATCTTTCAAAGCACCAACAACGGTGCAAGCTGGAACCTGATCGGGCCGGTGCCCACGATCAGCGGTAGCTCCGAGTACTGCTGCGCAACGTTGTATGAACTGCCGCAACAAGTCGGCGCGCTTGCAGCCGGCACGCTGATGTTTGCCGCAACGTATACCGTGAACGGCACACCGGCGATCGAGGTGTACACCAGCACCAATCAAGGCCTTTCCTGGAGTTATCACAGCACGCCGGTGCAACGCGGCGACAGCTCGCATGGCCTGTGGGAGCCGGAGTTCGAAGTGGCCAACGATGGCGCGCTGGTGATGTTCTGGTCTGATGAGACCGATCCGTGTTGCAGCCAGAAGCTTGCGCAGATCCGCACCTATAACGGACAAACCTGGCAGGACCAGAGCAACACGGTGGCCAGTACAGTCCCATCCGATCGTCCCGGCATGGCCACGGTCAGCAAATTGCCGAATGGCCATTTCTTCATGAGCTATGAGTTGTGCGGCCCTGCTGCCTGCACGGTGTTCTACCGCACGTCGACCGATGGCTGGAATTTCGGCGACCCCACCCATACAGGCACCAAAATCGCCACCGCCAGCGGCCAGTATCTGGAACATGCGCCCGTCAACGTGTGGAGCCCGTCGGTCATTTCCAGCAACGGTGCGATCGTGCTGGTCGGTCAGGTGATGTACGAATCCAACGGCAGCGTGTCGAGCTACAACGGGAAGGTGTTGTTCGTTAACACCAACGTCGATGGTGCTGGCAACTGGTACACCATCAACGCACCGGTGCAGGTTCCCACCGCGTACGACAACTATTGCCCGAATTATTCCTCGGCGCTGTTGCCCGCCTCGGACGGCTCGAGCATTCTGGAGCTGGCTTCCGACTACAACAACGGCGGCTGCATCACGTACTACGGCAGCGAATCCTGGAACAACCTGCCCGCCGACGGGTCGACGCATGCGTTCCACAACCTGCAGAACACCGCTTTGTGTTTGGACGACACCGGCTGGGGCACTACCAACAACACCAGCGCGGAACTGTGGGACTGCAACGGTTTGGCCGTCCAAAACTGGACCGTGCATGCCGAGGGCGGCGGCTGGTATAGCATCCAGAACCAGTACTCGGGATTGTGCGTGGACAACACCGGCGGCAGCACCACACCGGGCAACAAGGTCACGTTGTGGGGCTGCGTGGGCAACGCCAACCAGGCCTGGCTGTTCATGGACCTGGGCAACGGTACCTACAAGCTGATGAACCAGGCATCCGGTTCGCTGATGCTGGATGACACCGGCGGTTCCACCACGCACGGTACGCAGTTGCAAATCTGGACCGATAACGGACTGCCACCGCAGCAGTGGCAGCTCGACTGAGCAGGCGTCAGGCGCCTTCCGCAGGGCCGGA
>NZ_DATEJY010000118.1:0-7448 GCF_035277725.1 Dyella sp.
GGCGAGATGCGGATGACATCCGGTTCGCGCCAGTCGCCGATGATGCCGTGTTCGATCAGGTAGTCGAACAAGGCGCGCCCTTCAGCGCGGCCGCCGAGCACGCGGATGGAGAGTTGCGAGCCGCGGCGTTCGGGTGCTGCGGGAGTGACGATCTCAAGTACGTGGGGTAATTGATTTTGTACCAGCCACTCCAGATAGCCGGTGAGCTGCAAGGATTTCTCGCGCAGGCGCTGCATGCCGGCACGATGGAAAATTTCTAGCGAGACGCGCAGCGGCGCCAGGGAGAGAATCGGCGGATTGGAAAGTTGCCAGCCGTCGGCGCCGGGTGTGGGCACGAAGTCCGGGCCCATCTGAAAGCGGGTGGTTTTGTCGTGGCCCCACCAGCCGGCGAAGCGAGGCAAGCCGCTGCGCGCGTGGCGTGCGTGCACGAATGCACCACCCACCGCACCGGGGCCGCCGTTGAGGTATTTGTAGCTGCACCAGATAGCGAAATCGGCGCCGCTGTCGTGCAAGGCCAAGGGCAGGTTGCCGACCGCGTGCGCAAGGTCGAAACCGACGTTGCAACCCTGTTTATGCGCGAGTTCGGTGATCGCTTTCAGATCGAATGCCTGGCCGGTGCGGTATTGCACGCCGGGCAACAGCACCAGCGCGACACGCGAGCCATGCTCGGCAAGCACGCGCTCGATCGCTTCCATCGAGATCGTGCCGTTAGGCTCATCGCCCTCCAGTTCGATTAAAGAAAGGTTCGGGCTGAACCCGTGATAGCGGATTTGCGATTCCACCGCATAGCGGTCCGTAGGAAATGCGCCCGCTTCGATCAGGATGGCGTGGCGATCCGGCGTGGGGCGATAGAAGCTCACCATCATCAGATGCAGATTCACGCCTAGCGTGTTCATGGCGACGACTTCATCGGGCTGCGCGCCGACGACTTCGGCCAGATGGTCACGCACGAACTCGTGATAATCCATCCACGGCAGGCGGCCTTTGAAGTGGCCTTCCACGCCGAGCTCGCCCCAGTAATCCAGTTCCGCATTCACCGCTTCGCGCGACGCGCGTGGTTGCAGCCCCAGCGAATTGCCGCAGAAGTAGTGGCTCTCGCCGTGCTCGTGCGGTGGAATCAGAAACTCGCTGCGGAAATCGCGCAGCGGGTCGGCGGCATCACGGGCCTGGGCCCATTCGGCGGTGGCTTCGTAGCGTGGGGACATTGCAGTATCCAAACAGCTGTTTCTTGCTGCCGTCATTCCCGCGAAAGCGGGAATCCATTTTTGCATCTCGCTCCAGAGCAAGATGGACTCCCGCTTTCGCGGGAGTGACGGTGCAGGTGGAATGTCAAACGATGAGCAAGCACATCAACTGCCCAAGGTGGCAGCGACTTCACTGCAACCCTTGTCGAACGTCGCAGCCCACGCCTGGCCGGCCTCGCTCGCGGACGGACGCACGCAGCGCAGCTGGATGGCATGGCCATTCCGGAACCAGTAGCGTTCCGTATAGGTGTATTGGACGCCGCTTTCGCTCGCGGTATAGAGGAAGCTGTTCTGCTCACCTGATGGGCGCGTGCTTGCCTGGTAATCCTTCATGTTCTTCGCCTTCGTCATCGCGCCGTTGACGTAGTCGCCGAACGCCTGCGCATCCGATACCTGCTTTACCGTGACGGTGACGCGCGCCAAGGTGGTGTTGGCGCTGGGCGAGGGATCAGGCACCTGGAACACGCGTACTTCCGGATCGCCATCCACCTGCATGATGCCTACCCACCCGGCCGGCGTGGTGAAGTGCACACTGCCGGACGCCATGCTGACGTCGTCGGCGTGGGCCACGGTGATGCTGGCCAATGCAAGTAAGGCTGTCACCACCATGTAACGGCTGAATCTCATGCGTGTTCCTCAGGATGCGTGTTGGATACGAAGCGACGTAGCGGCAGCCCCAGCCATTCCAGTGCGGTGCCGTGAAACAGGCGGGCGCGGGTCGGCTCGTCCAAGTGCAGCGATTCGATGCCGCTGCCCGGTTCCTGCTCCCCCAGCGGGAAAGGATAATCGGTACCGAGCATGACGCGGTCGAAGCCGGTCACATCCAGAAGGTATTGCAGTGCGCGGGGATCGTGCACGCAGGAATCGAAATACAGGCGCTTCAAGTATTCGCGCGGATTGCGCGGGTTATCCGTGGCGACCAGGTCCGGACGCATGCGGAAGCCATGCTCGATACGGCCGATGCTCCACGGAAAGCTGCCGCCGCCGTGCGCAAGCATCACGCGCAGCTTGGGCAGCCGCTCCAGCACGCCGCCGAACGCAAGGCAGCAGCCGGCGCGCGATTGTTCGGCGGGCATGCCCACCAACCACGGCATCCAATACTTGGGCATGGTGGCGGCGCCCATCATGTCCCACGGATGCACCATCACCGCGGCACCTAAATCAGCCGCGGCTTCGAAGAACGGGAACAGTTCCGGCGCGTCCAGGTTCCACTCGTTGCAATGCGAGCCGATCTGCACGCCGCTCAAGCCCAGTTCGTCGATGCAGCGCTCCAGTTCGCGAATCGCCAGCTCCGGCGACTGCAGTGGCACGGTGCCTATGCCGGCGTAGTGCTTCGGGTAGTCCCGGCAAACGCCGGCCATGTGATCGTTGAGATGGCGATGCAGTTCCAGCGCCTGGTAACCCGGCGCCCAATACGAGAACAGCACCGGCACGGTGGAGATCACCTGCACGTTCACGCCGAAGCGCGCGTAGTCATCGACGCGATGTTGCGGATCGAACGACGATTCCCATACCTCGCGGAAGAACTTGCCGTCCTTGTAGATGCGATGCCGACCATCGCTGTGGGTCATCACCGGGAAGGCATCGTTGCCGAATTTTGCGGCGAGATTGGGCCAGTCACGCGGAAGGATGTGGGCGTGGGTATCGATTTTCAGCATGCGCCAAGTGTAGCGCCTGTGGCGCCCGTCGTTTGTAGACGGCAGTGGCTAGGGATGGACGCGGTGTTCGCCCTGCGCCGCTGCTGCTTCCTGCGGGCCACGCCCCACCACATAGGCCAGCGTGTTGATGTTGTCGACCAGGCGATCGCTGATGCGCACCAACTGCTCGGCGCGCGGGCGGTCGTCCGCCATGGCGAGCAGGGTGGCCAGGCTGCGCTGCAGCTGCCGCAATTCCGGTGCCGGCGGGGGCGCCTGGTTGTTGCGCAATGCAACAGCCAGCGCATGCAGCTGGGAGGCCGATCGTTCGACGAAGTGGGTGACTTCCGCCTGCTCGGGCAAGTTGTCGCAGTCGTGCAGCAACGCTTCCAAGGTCATCGCCGTGCGTGCCAGGCGGTTGCTGTTGAGGAACAGGGCGTTGGCCAGCTCCAGCAAGTTGAGCGGTGTCGCCGGCTCGGCCTGCATGCGGTCCAGCGACGCTTGGGCATTAGTGCGCGCGGTGCGCACGGCAGTGCGCGTTTCGCCATGGGCGTGGCGTTGATCTGGCCGCGCCAGCGCGTGCAGGTAATCCGCATAGGCGTCCAGCATGTCCGACAACGCGGAGCGCGCGCGCCGGCGTTCCCATGTGGGCCACACCACGTAGGCGAGCAAGGCCATGCCGCTGCCGAGCACGGTGTTCAACACGCGATCCATCACCGCCGTGCCGGAATTCACCCCTTCGAACGACAGCAGGATCACCACCGTGCCGGTCAATGTCGCCACGGCGATGCCGTAGTGCGCGGTAGCCAGATAACGGAACGCCATGCACAGCACCGCCATCAGCGCGAGATGCGCCCAAGGGTCGTGCGGCGTGATGTGCAGCAGCGCGGTGGTGAGCACCAGGCCGAGAATCGTGCCGACCACGCGCAACAAGCCGAAGTTGAACGTGGCGGCGAAATCCGGGCGCAGCACGATCGCCGCCGTCATCGGCAGCCAGTAGCCGTGCGGCAGTTGCCACAGGCGCGAAATCAGCAGCGCGATGCTCAGGCACACTGCGCAACGCATCGCATGCCGAAACGCTACCGAATGCGTCGTGAGGTTCGCACGCAAGGTGGCGAGTGCCGAGCTGCCGCGCAATGCGCTCGGCAGCCGCGTTTCCGCGGCAGCAGCGCGTTGTTCGCCAGTGGCACCCGCCCAGTCCGCGTTACGCAGGGCGGCGGCGAGCTGCCCGGAAAGCGCATGGATATGCGCCGCGGCGCTGTCGCTGCGCGTGTGGTTGTCCAGCAGTGCGCGTTCGCTTGCCTGCAAGGTTTGCAGCGCACGCGCGGCTTGTTCGGGTGAATCGCCGCTTTCCAGCGCATCGGCCAGTGCGCTCAGCACGCGTGCGGCATCGGCACGGAACATCGCGATGATGCTGGCGGCGCTGTGCAGCTCCGCCATCGCGACCAGTTCCAGGCGCAAGCGCTCGGCCAGTTCCAGCAAGACGGCAAAGGCTTCCATCGCGCGACCGCGCGCGTGATGACGGCCGAGCAGCGTTTGCTGCAATGTGGTCATTGCGTCCGTGAGTGCGGGCACGTCTTCGTCGTTCTGTCTGTTTTCCTTCGCCAGCTTGGCCAGGCCGCGATAGACGGTAGCCAGTGCATGCCGCTCCGGCCCGTAGCGCTGCAAGGGCCACGCGGCCACGGAGAACAAGGTAAGCAACAGGCCACCGGCGAAAATCAGCCCGGCGCCCATTAGCGCGTTATCGAGCGTGGTCGGTGTTGCCGCCGTGATCACCAGCAGAATCATGCTGGTCATGCCCACGCGGGCGATATCCACACCAAATACCACCAACAAGCCGCCGAAGAAACCGCAGGCGGCAGTGGCTATCAGGATCAACGGCAAATTGCCACCGATCAAAAAACCGCACAGCGAGGCGAGTCCTGCCGCCAGCGAAGCCAGCAGCAACTGCTGCAGGCGCTGGCGATACGGACCGGGCTGATCGGAAAACATCGTGTCGAGCGCGCCGGCGCCCACAGCCAGGCCAGCTTCGGCATGGCCGGTGAGCATGCCCAGAGCCAGCGGAAGCACGACCGCCGCGGTATTGCGTATCACCACCCACGCCGGCACGTCCGGACGCTTGGTCGCAGTCAGGCTTTGCAGCACGCTGGCGCGTAGCGAGTAAGTGCGGGTGGACATGGCGGGGAACGCGATCGGAATGACGTGATTCTGCCTTACCGCAGCGGCGGTGTCGCGTGACGCGGTATGACAAAACGGCGCCGTAAGGGGCGCCGTTTGCAGGAGTTCAACGCTGCCGCGAAGCCGCAGGCGTTGTTGCTCAGAACGTCTTTTCGGAACCGCGCCCGGCGAATTCACCGGTGAGCGTGTTCACCCACACTTTTTCGTCGGTGGTGATGTATTCCGGCACCTGGATTTCGATGCCGGTGTTGAGCTTGGCCGGCTTGGTGCGCTTGGTGGCGCTGGCGCCTTTCAGTTCCGGTGCGGTGTCGACCACGGTAAGCAGCACGCTGGTCGGCACCTGCAGGCCCACCGGCGCATCGTCGATCACCTGCACGTAATAGCCTTCCACGCTCTCTACGATGTAGCCGGCGTTATCGCCAATCAGTTCCGGGCCGAGCGTGTACTGCGTGTAATCCTCGTTGTCCATGAACACGTACGCGTCACCGTCCATGTACGAGAAGTTGGCGGCACGGCGCACCAGATCCATTTCCTTCAGATCATCGTCGGCACGCAGGCTGAGATCGAATTTGCGGCCACCGGGAATGGAGTACAGCGTGAAACGGAACGTGACGTTGCCGCCACGCGCAGTAGGCGAACTGCGTTCGATGTCGCGCACCTGGTAAACGGTGCCTTCGTGTTCGACCACGTTGCCTTTTTTGACGTCGGAAGCTTTCATGAGATGAGAGAGCCGATGATGGGAAATGAGGATTTGCGTTACTTCGGCTGCAGGCGCACCGCGCCATCCAGCCGGATCGTTTCGCCGTTGATGTAGCGGTTGCCGAGAATGAATGCCACAGTGGAGGCGAATTCTTCCGGCTTGCCCAGGCGCGAAGGGAAGGGGATGGAAGCGCTGAGCGATTCCTGTACCTGCGGCGGCATGCCATCCACCATGGGCGTCCAGAAGATGCCCGGGGCGATGGTCGCCACGCGAATACCGAAGCGCGACAGTTCGCGCGCCATCGGCAAGGTCATGCCTACCACGCCGCCCTTGGAAGCGGAGTAGGCGGCTTGGCCGATCTGGCCTTCGTAGGCGGCCACGCTGGCGGTGTTGATGATCACGCCGCGCTCGCCATCTTCACCGGCTTCGTTGTGCTGCATCAGCGAAGCGCCGGCCTTGGCAACGTTGAAGCTGCCCACCAGGTTCACCATCACGGTGGTGGCGAAGGTGTTCAACGCCATCGGGCCTTCCTTGCCCAGCACGCGGCCGGCACCCAGGATGCCGGCGCAATTGATCACCACGTTCAGGCCACCCAGGGCTTCCTTGGCGGCGTTGACGTTGGCTGACACGCCTTCTTCGGAGGTGACGTCGGTACGGAAAAAATGCCCGCTCAGCGCCTGGGCCGCTGCGAGGCCCTTTTCCTCATTGACGTCGAACAGGGCAACGCGGCCGCCGTTGGCCGCCAGATGCTGGGCCACCGCATGGCCGAGGCCGGAAGCGCCGCCGGTGATGATGGCTTTGACTTGGTTGAGCTGCATGGGGATATCCCGACAAGCGAAAAGCGCAATGGTAGCGCACCACGCTTTCGTAGGCTGGTTCGTAGGCTGGGATGAAATCCCAGCATCGCCATGCGTGACAGTGCCGGGATTTCATCCCAGCCTACGAACTACGAATGGCGAAATATCGCGTGCAGCTCAGCCGATCCGCGCAATACAGGGAACGCAACGACTGCCTGCGGCGGATTCGCGGCCGGCTGCAACTCCTTCTGCCACACACCCACGTCCCACCATTGGCCAAGCTTGTAGCCGGCCTTGCGCCAGATGCCGGCCGGCGTAAAACCCATCGCTTCGTGCATCGCCACGCTGACCTCGCCAGGCATGGTGATCACGCCTACCGCCTGGTTGATGCCTTGCAAGCGCATCACGTCCAGCAATGCGCCATAAAGCTTGCGCGCAATGCCGCGGCGGCGCGCGTTCTCGTGCACATAGATGGAAGTTTCCGCGATCCAGTCATAGGCTGCCCGCTCGCGAAAGCGCGTGGCATAGGCATAGGCCAGCACCTCGCCGTGGTCTTCCCACACCAGCCAAGGGTAGTGCTGCAGGCGGGTGAGTATGCGATGGCGCATCGCGTCCGTGCCGGGAAGCTCGGTTTCGAAGGTGATGGCGGTGTCGATGATGGTGGGCGCGTAGATGGCGTGAATGGCATCGGCATCTTCAGCGCGGGCAATGCGGATCATGTTTGGTATTTCCAGTTGCGGTGCTTGCCTTCGGCCAGCCATTCCAAGGAGGTGGCGATACGTTTCTGGCGCGTGGCGTCGGTCTTCGCTTCGGTAATCCACTCGACGTATTCGCGTTGCGCGCTCGGGCTGAAGGCTTCAAACACCTTGCGTGCGGCGGTGTGCTTTTTCAGTGG
>NZ_DATEJY010000119.1:0-20558 GCF_035277725.1 Dyella sp.
TTGCTGATCGTGCTGACGCGCTTTCCCGCCGTGCATGCGGTGGAGGAAGGCGGCGCGGCGCACGAGCACGGTGTGCTGGCACGCCTGCTGGGCGATCGCCGTTTTCTCGCCACGCTGGCCGCGCAGTTTTTCTATGTGGGCGCGCAGGTCGGCGTGTGGAGCTACCTGATCCGCTACGTGCAGGCGACCATGCCCGGCACGCCCGCGAAAGCCGCTGCCAACTACATGCTGGTGTCGCTCGCGCTGTTCATGCTCGGCCGCTTCGCCGGCGGAGCGTTGATGCGCTACGTCGCGCCGCGGCGCTTGCTGGCCCTGTTCGCGGTGGTGAATGTGGCGCTGACCGTGTTCGCGGTGGCGGTGCCGGGTTCGCTCGGCGCCTGCGCGCTGGTCGCCTGCAGCTTCTTCATGTCGGTGATGTATCCGACCATCTTCGCGTTAGGTGTGGAAGGCCGCAGCGATGACGAACGCAAGCTCGGTTCCGGCCTGCTGGTGATGACCATCATCGGTGGTGCCGCACTTACCGCGATCATGGGCGCGGTCTCCGATCACTCCAGCATGTCCGACGCAATGATCGTGCCGGCATGCAGCTTCGCCATCATCGCGATGTTCGCCTGGCGCCGCCGCATGGTTCGGAGTGCCGTCTGATGCAACGCTATTACTACGCCCTGGATCTCAAGGACGATGCCGCGGCCATCGCCGAATACGAACGCTGGCATCGTCCTGGCGTGGTTTGGCCGGAGATCATCACGTCCATTCGTGCGGCAGGCATCGAGGAAATGGAAATCTTCCGCACCGGCAATCGCCTGGTGATGGTGGTGAAAATGGCGGACGACTACGTGCCTTCTGCCAGGCGCGAAGCGGATGGCGATGAGAAAACGCAGGCATGGGAAGCGTTGATGGACCGCTACCAGCAACGCCTGCCATGGGCCGAACCCGGGCAGAAGTGGGTGCCGATGGGGCGCATCTTTTCGTTGCAGGAAGCGCTCAAAGCGCTGTAATCGCGCCGTGGTCCGCAGGTTGGGGTGAGGTAACGCCGAACCCCAACGTGGCCTGCAAACATATGGGGATGTTGGGGTTCGCGTTGCGCTCACCCCAACCTGCGCGGCTGCGAAGGCTATGTCGGCAACATTGATGACTGCATGACATTACGCTCGTGTACCCTTCGGCCATGACCATCAAGCTCGCCATCTTCGACTTCGACGGCACGTTGGCCGACAGCTACCCGGTGTTTGCCGATTCCGTCAACGTGCTGGCAGCGCGGCATGGATTTCGGCAGGTGCAGTTGCACGAGCAACACACGCTGCGCGGCATGAGCGCGCGCGAATTGATGCGCGAGTTGCATCTGCCGGCGTGGAAGATTCCGGCAGTGATGGCGGATTTTCGCAACATCCTGCAGCGGCGCATTCACGATGTTCATCCATTTCCCGGCGTGATCGATGCCTTGCATGCGCTGCTGGACAAGCGCATGCAGCTGGCGCTGGCCACTTCCAATACGCTGCAGAACGTCACTGCCGTGCTGGGAGAGGCGTTGATCAGCCGCTTTGCCACGGTCGAATGCGGTACCAGCCTGTTCGGTAAATCGCATCGCTTGCGCCGCATCTTGAAGCACACACGTATGGCCAGCACGGAAGCCATCTACGTCGGCGATGAAATCCGCGATGCGGAAGCAGCGCATGAGGCGGGCATGATGTTCGGCGCGGTGGCCTGGGGTTACACCACCATGGAAGCCTTGCTGCGCACCAGGCCGGGAAAAATGTTTTGTCTGCCTGCGGACATGCTTGAGTTGGATGGCGCCTCGCTGGGATGAAATCCCTGCTGTAGGTTGGGGTGCGAACCCCAACATCGCCATGCCGAGCATCGCGCCATGTTGGGGTTCGCACCCCAACCTACGTTGCTGATCGGCCGCTTTGCGACGGTCGAGTGCGGTACCAGCCTGTTCCGTAAATCGCCTCGCCTGCGCCGCATCCTCAAGCACACGCGGACAGCCAGCATGGAAGCCGTCTACGTCGGCGATGAAATCCGTGATGCGGAAGCAGCGAATGAAGCGGGCATGATGTTCGGCGCGGTGGCCTGGGGTTACACCACCATGGAAGCCTTGCTGCGCACCAGGCCGGGAAAAATGTTTTGTCTGCCTGCGGACATGCTTGAGTTGGATGGCGCATCGCTGGGATGAAATCCCAGCTGTAGGTTGGGGTGCGAACCCCAACATGGCGCGATGCTCGGCATGGCGGTGTTGGGGTTCGCACCCCAACCTACATCTACCTTTGCGCAGCTAGGTTCGGCAGGGGACGCCAGCGTCCTCGATGCTCACCACAGGGAACAAACCATCCCCAGGCTTGCGCCAGATGATGTCCGCCGAAATGCGGCGCACATCAGTCTGCCCGGTCAGCGCCATGCTCACGCTCAGCTCTTTGCGGATCAGCTCGATGGTCTTGCTGACACCGGCTTCGCCCATCGCGCCCAGGCCATACAGAAACGCCTTGCCGATCAAGCCGGCATGCGCGCCATAGGCCAGCGCCTTGAGCAAGTCCTGTCCGCTCTGGATGCCGCTATCGAACAACACCTGCATGCGATCGCCAACCGCCTGCACGATGGATGGCAGCACATCAATGGTCGCGGGCGCACCATCCAGCTGACGGCCGCCATGGTTGGAGACGACCATGGCATCAACGCCAAGCGAAGCCGCGATGCGCGCATCACGCGGATCGAGAATGCCCTTGATGATCAGCTTGCCGGGCCACAGTTCGCGAATCCACTCCAGGTCTTTCCATTCCAGCGTGGGATCGAACTGATTGGCGATCCACTGCGCCAGGGTGGTGAGACTGTCGGTGTTGTCGATACGCCCTTGCAGGTTGCCGAAGGAACGACTCGGCGCGCGCAGCATGCTCCACGCCCAACGCGGTTTGCTGGCCATGTCGAGGATGTTGCGCAAAGTGATCTTGGGCGGCACCGACAGGCCGTTCTTGATCTCGCGATGACGCTGGCCCTGCACGGTGAGATCGGCGGTGAGCATCAACGCGGAACATCCGGCGTCCTTCGCGCGCCGGATCAGGTCGCGCGTGAAGCCGCGGTCGCGCATCACGTACACCTGGAACCAGAACGGCTTTTCCACCGCGGCGCGCACTTGCTCGATCGAGCAGATCGACATGGTGCTGAGGCAAAACGGGATGCCCGCCTTTTCGGCCGCACGCGCGCCGAGAATTTCGCCGGCGCCATGCTGCAGCCCGGTGAGTCCCGTTGGTGCAATCGCCAGCGGCATCGACACCGGCTGGCCGACGATATCCGTGGCCAGCGAGCGGTTGTCCACATTGCTCATCACCCGTTGCCGCAACGCGATGCGCTCGAACGCCGCGTGGTTGCTGCGCAGCGTGACTTCATCGTACGAGCCGCGGTCGGCGTATTCGAAGAAGGCGCGCGGCACGCGGCGCTTGGCGAGTTCGCGCAGGTCGGCAACGTTGGTGATCGGTGTCGTCATGGGGCGGTTGCGGTATCCAGCGGTTCACACCACACAGGGCCATCTGGAAAACGATACTGCGCCAGCGTCTCGGTGTGCATCTGCGCGGAAAAGCCCGGCGCGGTAGGCGCTATGTAATGCCCATTGCGGATGACCACTGGATCGACGAAATGCTGGTGCAGGTGATCGACGAACTCGATGGCGCGATCTTCCTTCTTGCCGGTAATCGCCACGAAATCGGCCATCGCCAGATGCTGCACCAGTTCGCACAGGCCGACGCCGCCGGCATGCGGATACACGCGTACGCCGAACTTGGCCGCCAATAGCAGAATCGCCAGATTCTCGTTCACGCCGCCGACGCGCGCAGCATCGATCTGCACCAGATCCACCGCGCCGGCCTGGAACAGCTGCTTGAAGATCACGCGGTTCTGCGTGTGTTCGCCGGTGGAAATCGGCACCGGCGCCACGGCGCGGCGGATCGCGGCATGGCCGAGGACGTCGTCCGGGCTGGTCGGTTCTTCCACCCATTCCAGGCCGACGTCTTTCAAACGGCTCAGCCACGTGATCGCATCGGGCACGTTCCAACGCTGGTTCGCATCGACGGCAATCGCAATATCCGGTCCCACGGTGGCGCGCGCAAGATGGCAGCGGCGCACGTCGTCCTCCACGTTCATGCCGACCTTGAGCTTGATCGTGCGGAAACCCGCCGCCACCGCTTCGCGCGCCAGGCGCTGCATTTTTTCGTCGGAGTAGCCGAGCCAGCCGGGCGAGGTGGTATAGGCGGGATAGCCTTCCGCCAGCAATTGCTCGATGCGCTTGGCCTTGCTGGGCGCGGCGGCGTACAGCATGGTCAATGCTTCTTCCGGCGTCAGTGCGTCGGTGAGATAGCGGAAATCGATGGTGGCGACGAGCTGCTCCGGCGTCATGTCGGCGATGAAACGCCACAGCGGTTTGCCGGCCACGCGCGCAGCAAGATCCCACGCGGCATTGACCACGGCGCCGATCGCCATGTGCATCACGCCCTTTTCAGGGCCCAGCCAACGCAGTTGCGAATCGCCGACCATGCGCATCGAAAAGCCGCCGAGGTCGTTGATCACGTCCTGCAGATCCAGGCCCACGACGTGATCGGCCAGCGCATCGATCGCGGCCTTCTGCACATCGTTGCCTCGGCCGATGGTGAACGCCAGGCCGTAGCCGGCCAGGCCGGGCTGGTCCGTGCGCATGACGACGTACGCCGCGGAGTAGTCCGGATCGGGGTTCATGGCATCCGAGCCGTCCAGTTCGCGCGACGTCGGGAAGCGAACGTCGTAAGTATCCAGCGCCGTGATTTTGCTCATCGAGTGGCTGTCCTTGCTTCCAGAAAGTGTAGGGTAGGTGTGGTCATGCGCGGCTTATCGGTCATTCGGATGCGCAAGCACGCGTTGCCGTTGCGTACCGAGCCCGTCGATGCCCAACTCGATCTTGTCGCCAGGACGCAAGTAAACCGGCGGCTTCAGGCCCAGGCCGACACCGGAAGGCGTGCCCGTGCTGATCACGTCGCCAGGCAGCAGCGTCATGTAGCGGCTGATGTAGCTCACGAGTTGTGCTACGCCGAAAATCATCGTGCGCGTGTTGCCGTTCTGGTAGCGATGGCCGTTCACTTCCAACCAGAGGCCCAGGTTTTGCGGATCGGGCACCTCGTCGGTGGTGACCAGGAATGGACCGATCGGGCCGAAGCTGTCGCAGCTTTTGCCTTTCACCCACTGGCCGCCGTGTTCGAGCTGGAATTCGCGCTCGGAAAGATCGTTCACCACCACGTAGCCGGCTACGTGCGATAGCGCGTTTTCCACGCTCACGCTGCGTGCGGTTTCGCCGATCACCACGCCCAGTTCCACTTCCCAGTCGGTTTTCACCGAGCCTTGCGGAATGATCACGTCGTC
Organism: Dyella sp.; assembly: GCF_035277725.1. Classification (GTDB taxonomy): domain Bacteria; phylum Pseudomonadota; class Gammaproteobacteria; order Xanthomonadales; family Rhodanobacteraceae; genus Dyella_B. Next base: position 5,374 of record NZ_DATEJY010000119.1, read on the forward strand.
GTTGGGGCCGTTGAGGGCGCTGGTGGCCTTCATGAAAAGAATCGGCTGCTCCGGAATCGGTGCGCCGGTTTCGGCCGCGTGTTCGCTGTAGTTGAGCCCCACGCAGATGAACTTGCTGACGTGCGCCACCGGCGCGCCGTAGCGGTGTTCGCCGGAAACCAGCGGCAAGCTGTGCGGATCGATTGCGGCAAGCCGTGCGCGGCCTTCGCGGCCAAGCGCTTGCGCATCGATATCCGTGATGACGGCAGACAGATCGCGCAGCGCGCCGTCTTGGTCGATAAGGCCGGGCTTTTCTTTGCCGGCGGTGCCATAGCGTACGAGTTTCATGGCGTGTCTCTTGGATCAGTTGGACCAGCCGCCGTCGATGACGTGCACGGTGCCGGTGGTGAAGGACGATTCGTCGGAGGCGAGATACAGCGCCAGTGCAGCAATTTCTTCGGGCTCGCCCAGGCGACCCATCGGTTGACGCTGCACGAAGCTGCGCCAGTTGCTGTCTTCATCGCCGGCCAGGGCGCGCACGCGGTCGCCGAGCGACGGCGTTTTCACTGTGCCGGGGCAGATCGCATTGCAGCGCACGCCGCGCGTGACGTAGTCGGCGGCGATCGAGCGGGTGAGGCCGATCACGGCGGCTTTGGTCGCGGTGTAGGCGAAGCGATTCGGTACGCCTTTGATGCTGGACGCCACCGACGACATGTTGATGATGCTGCCCTTGCCACGTTCGAGCATGCTGGGCAGCACGGCCTTGCAAAGATGGAACATGCTGTCGACGTTGATCGCGAACGAGCGGCGCCAACTCACGTCATCGGTATCCAGGATGGTGCCTGCGTGCACGTAGCCGGCGCAGTTGAACAGCACGTCGAACGGCGCGTTTTCGTTGATCAGTGCGTGGATTTGCTCCGCCTGCGTCACATCGAGCGTGCGTGTGGTGATCGATGCATGCTCGGCGGCGAGGCTGGCCAGTGCGTCGGCATTGATGTCCGTGGCCAGTACCTTTGCGCCTTCTTTTGCAAAAGCGAGCGCCGTCGAGCGGCCGATGCCGGCGCCTGCGGCGGTGATGAGTGCGTATTTGCCTGCGAGGCGGCCGCTCATGGGTTTTTCTCCTTGCTTTGATGCGCGAGCAAAGTCGCTGGGCCCGAGCTTTCGCCGGGACGACGGTTCAAGGTGTTCGGATGGGATTTCAGATCGACGTCCAGTGCATAAAAGCGCACCGCATTGGCGGCAAACACATCCCGTTGCGAGCCGCTTGCATAGCGTTCGGTCAAGATCATGGCGACGTGCAGCCAATGCGCGTAGCCAGCGCGCGTGGTCAACACCGGCCAGTCGCTGCCCCACATCAGGCGTTCGCTGCCAAAGTGCGCGAAGAGATCGGCGACATAGGGCTCGATGGCATCTTCATGCACCGGCTCGCCAAGCAGTGTCAGCAGGCCGGAAAGTTTGCAATGCAATGGCGGATGCTGGGATAGCTCGTCGATCCAGCACGTCCACTGATCGAAACGTCCCTCATCGATCGCCGGCTTGCCGGCATGGTCCAGCACGACATTCAACTTCGGATGCCGCTTCAGCCGGCGCAACAGGGCAGGGAATTGGCGCATGTCCACCAGCGCGTCGAAGCTGAGGCCGGCATCCTGGATGCAATCGAAGGCGCGATCGAGCGACGGCTTGGCCAGCCATTCCGGATCGGCAAGGTCCTGGGCCATCGGGCGCAAACCGCGCAACAGGCCGTTGCCGTCGCGAACCTGCGCGTCGATGCGGGCTTCGACGTCGCTCGCTTCCATATCCACCCAGCCGACCACGCCGACGATACCGGCATCTTCACGCGCGAGATCGAACAGGTAATGCGTTTCCGCTTCGGTTGGCGCCGCTTGCACCAGCACGCTGTACTGCACACCGGCCGCCGTGCGCTGCGCACACAGATCACGTGGCAGAAACGCCCGTTGCAGCATGGCCGGCGCCTGCGCGAGCCAGCCGTAATCGCCGCGCTCAGGCTGCCAGTAATGCTGATGGGCGTCGACGATGATCATGGCGTCGGCACGCTCTCCTGCAACAAGCCAGTGTCGCGCAAGGCGCGCCATGCATCGGCAGGAATGGAGGCCTGGATGCGTGCCGCAGCCTGGGCGACTTCCTCGATCGAGCGCAAGCCGCACACCACGCTCGCCACCGCCGGATGCGCCAGCGGAAACTGCAACGCGGCCGCGCCGACGTCGGTATGCGTGCGGGCGAGCACGTCGTAGAAGCGTTGTGCACGCGCCACGGTTGCATCGTCGGCCGGTGCATAGTTGTAGAACTTGCCGGGGCCGTGTGCGTCGCCAAGCAAGCCGGAGTTGTAGGGCCCTGCCGCCAGCACGGCGACATGGCGCGCTTGCGCCTGCGCCATCACGGCATGGCTGTCTTGCTGCTCGAACAAGGTGTAGCGACCGGCCAGCATGATCACGTCGAGCGGAAAGCGCGGCATCACTTCCAGGCACACGGCTTCTTCGTTCACGCCAATGCCGATCGCGCTGCACAAGCCTTGCGAGCGCAGTTCCGCCATGGCCGGCAGCGCTTCTTCCAGCGCCTGGCGCAGGATCGCGGCGTGGTGCTCGCCATGCGTGAGTGCGCCGATGTCATGCAGCAGCAATACGTCAATGTGGTCGGTGCGCAGACGCTGCAGGCTTGCTTCGAACGAACGCAGCACGCCGTCGCGGCTGTAATCGAAGCGTGCGCGATGCCCGTCGACGATAAAGCCGTCGCTATGGCTGGTTTGTTGTGCATCGTCTTCGATCAGGCGCCCCACCTTGGTCGACACGGTAAAGCTCTCGCGCGGCATGTCGCTCAATGCGATGCCGAGCCTGCTTTCGCTGAGACCGTAACCGTAATAGGGCGCCGTATCGAAATGCCGGATGCCGCGTTGCCAGGCATGCGCAATGGTGGCGGTGGCGGATGCATCGTCCACCGATGCGTACAGATTGCCGACCGGCGCGCCGCCGAACGACAGCTCTGAAGCGAGCCAGGCATGTTTCCGAGTGCTGGCTTGGTCCAGATCCGGCTTGGTCGTTGATACCGCCATTCGTCCTCACGATGACTCGCTGAGCCGCCCACGGCAAGGCGGTTTTCCCGCCTTGCCATCCCCTTATCCGCGCATCATCGCGCATCTCTTTATCTGTGTATATATAAACAATTGATTTACAGGTGCCTCAACCTGTCCCGGCGGGCCAGTCGAAAAAAGTTGTTGCAATTGGATTTCGCTCGATCTAAAACATATATGAAATTCCATTTTGCTAATGAACACGCGACTGGCGAGGGGTCGCCAGGCGTGGTCAGGCGGGGAAGCGGGAGAAGGGCGGTCCTATGCGATTTTCGAGAGAAAGGCTGGGTAAAGGCGCCGGTTTTGTCGTTTCAGCACGTGCTGCCGAGGCTTGAACAAGATGGCCGCGACCGCGCTACGGCCGACTCCTCCGACCACCGAACGGATGGTTTTGAGCCACGCGACCCCCGCAAATAGCTGCGATGACAGCTTTCTCGCTGCCGACATCGGCGGCACCCACGCCCGGCTCGCCTTGATGACGCGCGCTGCGGGCGAACTGCCAAGCATGGCCGCCTACCGGGTCTATCCATGCGCCGATCATCCGCACCTGGAAGACATCGTTCGTTGCTTCTGCGCAGACATCGGCGTGCAACCGCGTGAGTTGGTGCTGGCTTGCGCTGGCTATGTGCATGCAGGTTCGGTGATCAACAAGAACCTTGCGTGGCCGGTGTTGCTGCATGCGCTGAAAGAGCGGCTGCGGCTGGACCATGTCTGGTTTCTCAACGATCTGCAGGCGCTCACCTATGCCATCGGCCATGGCGCGGCGAACGATGCCGCAGTGCTGAAAGCGCCGATAGCGCGCGATAGCCAGGCAGGGCCGATGGTGGTGGTAGGGCCAGGCACCGGTCTCGGTGCGGCGGTGTGGTTGCCAGGCAAGCCGGCGCGTGTGATCGCTACCGAAGCAGGCCATACGCAATTGGCCGTACGCATCGGCAGGGAACAACAGGTGCTGGCGCATCTGGCGCAGCCGGACACGCATGTCTCCTACGAGATGGTGTTGTCAGGCCCGGGCTTGCTGCGCATCTACACCGCGTTGTGCGCCATCCATGATCGCTATCCCTCCTTGCATGAGCCTTCTGCGATAACCGCCGCGGCCATCACCGGCCGCGATGAAATCGCGCACGAAGCGCTCACGTTGTTCTGTGGCTGGCTAGGTTCGTTCGCGGCGGACTTAGGCATGCTCTACGGCGCCACCGGCGGGATTTATCTCGCCGGTGGTTTTCTTTTTCAGATGACCGATTTCTTGCGCAGCAGCCCGTTGCTCGAGCGTTTTCTCGACAAGGGCGTGATGCGCCCGTTTCTGCAAAACGTGCCGATCCGCGTGATCGACCACAGCCATCACGGCGTGATGGGCGCAGCAGGTTGGCACTTCGATACGCATAACGACGTTCGTACGGGAGACGAGCGCAACGCCTGCATCGGCCACAACGATGCAGTTTTCACTCCAGGCCGTTGAGCAAACGCGGGGACACTCGGCAGCCTGGATCAACTAGCAGAAGTACTTAAGCTCGGGGAGAGTAAGGTATGACGTTCCGCAGGTCGGTTTTGACCGTAAGCATTCTTTGTGGGTTGAGTTTCGGAGTTCACGCGCAGGACGCGGCACAAAACACCAATAACAGTACCTCTTCACAACAGCAGAGCCAGAAAAAAGACACCAGGACGCTTGAGACCATCACCGTCACCAGCTATCGCGGCAGTTTGGACAAGGCGCTGAACATCAAGCGCGAAGCCGGCGCCATCGTGGATGCCATCAGCGCGGTGGATATCGGCAAGTTTCCGGATACCAACGCCGCCGAATCGCTGGCGCATCTGCCGGGTATCACGGTGGACCGCCAGTTCGGCGAAGGCGAGAAAGTAAGCATCAACGGCACCGACCCGGCGTTGAACCGCGTGTTGCTCAACGGGCAGACGATTGCCTCCGGCGACTGGGGCGGCAACCCCACCGACACCAGCGGACGCACCTTCAACTACACGCTGCTGTCGCCGGAAATCATCGACACGATGGAAGTGTACAAGTCGCCCGAAGCGCGCATCGACGAAGGCAGCATCGGCGGCACGGTGATCATCCATACGCGCAAGCCGCTGGATCTGCCCGCCAATACGCTGCGCGGATCGGCCGGCTACAACTACAACGATCGTTCGGGGCAGGGCAATCCGCGCGGATCGCTGTTGTACAGCTGGAAGAACAGCAGCGACACGTTCGGTGCCTTGGTGTCGGTGACGCACGACAAGGAAAACCTGTCGCGCGCGGGTATCGAGTTCTTTGGCTACACCACGGGAAGCGGCATTCCCAGCACGGCCAGCGTAAGCGGCAGCGGCAATGTCGCCACCGACAAGCTGCCTGTGGGCATCAACAGCTCGTACTTCCAGCAGACGCGCGAGCGCAACGGCCTGCAGGGTGCGCTGGAGTGGCGGCCCAACGACAAGAACGAGTTCAACCTCACCGGCCTCTACATCAAGGGCACGTACAACAACTACAGCGAGTCGGAATACGTTTGCCCGGGTTGCGGCGATCTGAACAAGATCACCAGCCTTACGCAGAACAACGGCTACATCACATCCGCGACAGTGTCGGCCAACACCGGCAACGGCCAGCCCTACGCCGAGCTGGATGCGAACTACCGCGTCACCCACGTCGACACCAAGAGCCTCAATCTCAAACACGACTATTACGGCGATGTGTGGACCTTTGAAAGCCAGGTGGGCTACACCAGCGCCACCGGCGGCAAGGACCCCGAGTACCTGATGAAGTACCTGCTGCAGTCGGGCGGCTACAACTTCGCCTACAACGGCGTGAACACCAGCGTCAATTACGACAACGCCAGTGCGAGCAACTGGGGTTTGAAGTCGGGGCAGCAGGCCGGCGGCATCTACTATTCGCGCACCGGGGATCGCGAGGCTTACGCGCAGTTCGATGCATCGCGCGATCTGACCTGGGGGCCGCTGACCTCGCTGCAACTCGGCGGCAAGTATCTGGACCATCACAACAACAGCAACGCCTACGGCAATTCGATTTTTGCGACCAGCTATGTCTCGCTGACGCAGTTCAACCCGGGCGGCACACCCAACGGCCTGTTCGATGGGCTGGGCGCCAGCGGCAACCTCACCAACTGGGCGACGGCCAATCTGGGCGACGTGCAGAACTACCTGAAATCGTTGCCGCAGGGGGCTTATCACATCGACTATGGTTCGTCGTTCGGTGTGCAGGAAGTCACCAAGGACGTGTACGCCCAGCTCAACTTCAAGAGCGACATCGGCTTGCGCGGCAACGTTGGCCTGCGCTACGTCGACACCAAGGACACCGCCGATTACTGGAACAGCACCGATAGCGGCCAGACCTGGGCGCCGGCAACGGCCAACTCCAGCTTCAAGAAGCCGCTGCCCAGCTTCAACCTGATCTACGACCTGGCCAGCGACAAGGTGCTGCGTTTCTCGGCGTCCAAGGTGATTGCGCGTCCGCGCTATTCGGATCTTGCCGGCAGCTACAGCATCGATGACAGCCAGCATACGGCCAGTGGCGGCAACCCGAATCTGCGGCCGTACCAGTCGACCAACTTCGACTTCTCCGCCGAGTGGTACTTCGCGCCGACCAGCCTGCTTTCGTCGGAATTCTTCTACCGCAAGATCGGCACGTACATCATCTCCAAGACCGAGGACGAGGTGCTGTACGACGTCACCACCGGCCAGAACGCCACCTACAGCGTCACCCGGCCGTTCAACGCGGCCAATGCGGATGTGCGCGGCATTTCGCTGCTATACCAGCAGGAACTGGGCCTCGGCTTCGGCGTGCAGACCAACTTCACCTACGCGCATGCCAATACCACGAACGGCTACAACATGCCGTATCTGTCGCGCGACACGATCAACATCATCCCGTACTACGAGCATGGCCCGTGGTCGGCGCGCGTCAACTACAGCCGGCGTTCGGCCTACTTCACCCAGATCGGCCGCCTCGATTCGCAAGTATTCGCCGATGCGTACAAGGAACTGGATTTCACCGTCGCCTATCAGCTCAACAGCTGGATGGGCGTAACGGCCAGCGCCACCAACCTGCTTGATTCCACTTACTACTGGTACAACGGCGTGAAGTACGCGCCGATCGGCATGTACAAGAACGGTCGCACGTTCTCGCTGGGGGTGAACTTCAAGCTGTAAGTTTCGCAGTACCGATCGCGGACAGCTCTCTTCCCCTTACTGCCGCGATCGGTTTTTTTTATTTGATGTCCTTGTCGCTGCGATAGGGACAGTAGGTTGGGGTGCGAACCCCAACATGACGATCCTCTCGCCATGTTGGGGTTCGCACCCCAACCTACATCGCTTGTCATCGTGCGTGTTGCTGGCATGATGGATCATTCACACCGCATCGGGAGAGGGTCGAGCATGAAACGGTCTTTGTTCTATCTAGTCGTCGTCTTGGCATGTGCGGCAGGCATTGCCACTGCTCAGCAGTCGCCGACGGCGCCTACCGCCAAGACCCTTTCTCCCGAACAGGCCGACCTGGTCTGGCAGAAAGCCACCGCCAAGTTCGAGCCGCAACGCAAAGCCATTCTTGCTCGCGTTGCTCAACATGACAGCGACGGACCGTTCCGCCCCGACTGGGTGTCGCTGCAGCAATACAGCGCACCGCAGTGGTACGACGATGCGAAGTTCGGCATCTTCATTCACTGGGGCGTGTATTCCGTACCGGCTTCCGGCAGCGAGTGGTACTCGCGCAACATGTACCAGCAGAACATGGCCGATTATGCGCACCACGTGGCCACCTACGGTCCGCAATCGAAATTCGGCTACAAGGATTTCATTTCCCTGTTCAAGGCGGAGCATTTCGATCCGCAGGCATGGGCCAAATTGTTCAAGCAAGCCGGTGCGCGCTACGTCATTCCGGTGGCGGAGCATCATGACGGCTTTGCCATGTACAACTCGCAGTTGTCGGAATGGACGGCCGTCAAGATGGGGCCGCATCGCGACGTGATCGGCGAGCTGGAAAAAGCCGTTCGCGCGGAAGGCATGCATTTTGGTGTGTCGTCACACCGCGCCGAGCATGACTGGTTCTTCGATGGCGGGCGCAAATTCGATTCCGACGTGAACGATCCGCGCTATGCAGGTCTGTATGGTCCGGCCGAAGCCCATTTGGCCAAGAAAGACGAAGACCTCTACAACGACTGGACCTACGTCTCGCAGGCCTGGTTGGACGACTGGTTGGCGCGTACAGCCGAACTGATCGACACCTATCATCCGGACGTTCTTTATTTCGACTGGTGGATCGGCCACCCCACCTTCCGCAACACATTGCCGAAGATGCTGTCGTATTACTACAACGAGGGCGCCAAGCGCGGCGGTGTGGTGGTTAACTACAAACAAGGTGACTTCGCCGAAAACGCCGGCACGCTGGATATTGAACGTGGGCAGCTGACCGGCATCCAGCAAGCGCATTGGCAGACCGATACCTCCATCAGCAATGCCTCCTGGGGCTACATCAAGGGCGACACGTATAAATCACCGAAAGAGTTGATCCATCTGCTGGTGGACGTGGTCAGCAAGAACGGCAACCTGCTGCTCAATATCGGCCCGCGCGCGGACGGCACCATTCCGGAAGACGCGCAGAAAATCCTGCTGGCGATGGGGGGCTGGCTGAAGGCCAATGGCGATGCCATCTACGGCACCGCGCCATGGCGCACGTTTGGCGAAGGCCCCACCGAAGTGGTCGGCGGCACCTTCCAGGACACCAAGACCAAGCCGTATACGGCAGAGGATTTCCGCTTCACCACCAAGGACGGCGTGTTGTACGCCATCGAGCTGGGCTGGCCGGAAGGCGGCAAAACGGTCATTCATTCGATCAAGCCCGATGATCACGTGCGCGCGGTCAGCTTGCTCGCCAATGGCAAAAGCATCACGTGGCAGCAGCAGGGGGATGGTTTGCATCTGACGCTGCCGGCACAACCGGTGGGCGATTACGCCTATGTCTATCGCATCGAACTGGCCAAGTAATATGAAAAAGCTTGTGTGTTTTCTCGCCGCTGCGCTCGCATGCAGCGTTGCGTATGCAAAGCAGCCGACGGCGTTGTTCTATTTGATGAGCACGCAGAAGTCGACTAATTCCTTCACCGCGAACATCGACAAGATCGGCTTGCTGGTGCCTACCTGGTATCAGGTCGATGGGCAGGGTTTGGTAAACGGTGCGCCGAATAATTTTGTGCTCGATCTGGCCAGGCAGCATCGCCTGCCGGTGACGCCGATCATGTCGATGTCGGCCGGGCGCAAGGGCTTCCACGATCTGTTGCATGACGAAACCGCCAAGCAGCACCTGATCGAGTCGATGCTGCAACAGGCAGCCGAGCATGGTTACGCCGGTTACCAGTTCGACTTCGAAAGCATCTCCTGGACCGATCGCGACGCGTACACCTTGTTGGTGAAGCAGACGGCCGAGGCCTTGCACAAGCATGGGCTGACGCTGTCCATTGCCGTGGTGCCCAATGGTCCCGGGCATGCGGGACAAGGCGAATTCTCCAAATGGATGTGGCAGTACTGGCGTGGTGCTTACGATCTGGCTGCGCTCGGCAAATACGCCGATCTGATCTGCTTGATGACCTACGATCAGCACACGCGCTGGACCACGCCGGGGCCGGTGGACGCCATGCCATGGATGCTCGATCAGCTGAAATACGCCTTGACGCTGGTGCCGAAGCAGAAGCTGTCGCTCGGCATCGCGCTGTACGGCTATCGCTGGTACACCGGCAATCCGGTGCGTGAGGATGGCACGGAGGCTTCCAACATCTCCGCCACCTATATCGATGCGGACGAGTCGATTCCATTGGCGAAGGAACAGAAGGCGGTCGTGCAGTGGGACCCGGTGGAGCACGAGTCGTGGTACTACTTCTATCGCGACGACATGCGCGAATGGGTATTCATGCCGGACGCGCACAGCTTCCGCGATCGCTATGCCTTGGTGAAGCAATACGATCTGGAAGGTTTCTGCTCCTGGGTGCTGGGCGCGGAAGACCCGAAAGTATGGGATGAGTTGCCGGTGGTGCAGCGCTGAACGTAGGTTGGGGTGCGAACCCCAACACCACCATCCCGATCGATGCAACCAAGTTGGGGTTCGCACCCCAACCTAGGCGGCTGATGAAGCGGTACGATCTGTGGGGTTTCTGCTCCTGAGTGCTGGGCGCGGAAGATCCGAAAGTGTGGGATGAGTTTCCGGTGGTGCAGCGCTGAACATAGGTTGGGGTGCGAACCCCAACACCACCATCCCGATCGATGCAACCCAAGTTGGGGTTCGCACCCCAACCTGCGCGGCCATGACGCCATGATGCGAGTGACTGGAACGATGCGTATGAACCTTCCGCGAGCCCTGTTTCTCGGCATGCTTGCCACTTCAGCCAGCGCCGCGCTCGCGCAAGACCAAACCCCGCAAGCCAAAGCCGCAGCACTCGTCGCCAAGATGACGCTGCCCGAAAAAGTCGCGCAAGTGCAAAGCGGCGCACCTGCCATCCCGCGCCTCAACATCGCCGCTTACGACTGGTGGAGCGAAGGTCTTCACGGCATCGCGCGCAACGGTTACGCCACCGTTTTCCCGCAAGCGATCGGCCTGGCCGCCAGCTGGGATGCGCCATTGCTGCAACAGGTGGGCACTACGGTCTCCACCGAAGCGCGGGCCAAGTTCAACGCCACCGGCGCCGGCCACGATCATGCGCGCTATGACGGACTCACCATCTGGTCGCCGAACATCAATATCTTCCGTGATCCGCGTTGGGGCAGGGGACAGGAGACCTACGGCGAAGATCCGTTCCTCACTGGCCAACTTGCCGTGCATTTCATCCGTGGCATTCAAGGCGACGATCCCGACCATCCGCGGGCCATCGCCACACCAAAACATTTTGTCGTGCACAGTGGTCCGGAGGCCGGGCGGCACGGTTTTGACGTGGACGTCTCGCCGCACGATCTGGAAGCCACCTACCTTCCTGCGTTTCGCGCTGCGGTGACGGAAGGCCATGCCGATTCCATCATGTGCGCCTATAACGCGCTGCACGGCACGCCGGTGTGCGCGGATGGCGATCTGCTGGCGACACGGTTGCGTCACAACTGGGGTTTCAAGGGTTTTGTCGTGTCCGACTGCGATGCGGTCGACGACATGACCAAGTTCCACTACTTCAAGCCGGATAATGCGCAATCGTCTGCCGCATCCATCCAGGCCGGCACGGATCTGGATTGCGGCAATGCCTATGCCGATCTGCTTGAAGCAGTGCACAAGGGTTACGTGCAGGAATCGGTCATCGATACCGCGCTGGCGCGATTGTTTGCGGCGCGCTATCGCTTGGGCGAGTGGGGCGGCGATAAGAGTCCGTATGCCGATATCGGCATGAATCAGGTCGATAGTTCTGAGCATCGGCAACTGGCATTGCAAGCCGCGCTGGAATCGATCGTGCTGTTGAAGAACGAGCATGGCACGCTACCGCTGCGAGCCGGTACGCGCGTGGCCGTGATCGGCCCCAATGCCGACACGTTGGAGACATTGGAAGCCAACTATCACGGCACCGCGCGTGCACCGGTAACGCCGCTGGCAGGATTGCGCGAGCGCTTCGGCGCCGATCGCATTCAGTACGCGCAGGGTGCGCCGATTGCGGAAGGCGTGCCGATCACAATTCCCGAAACCGCCTTGCGAACCGCAAGTGGCAGCGTCGGTCTCACCGGCGAGTATTTCGACAATATCGATTTCAGCGGCAATCCCGTGTTGACGCGTACCGATCGTGTGATCGACTTCGATTGGGATCAGGTAACGCCGATCGATCATCCGCACAGCGATCGTTATGCCGTACGCTGGAGCGGCCAATGGCTGCCGCCCGGCCCGGGCGATTACACCTTGACCGTCCAGGTGGATCGCTGCTTCGACTGCAACAAGCAGCACGATCCGGTACGCCTGACTATCGATGGCCGCGAAGTGCTCGACGACAGCGGCGACGATGCGCATCTGCAGACCGTGCTGCATATCGCCGATAGCCATCCGCATGCGATTCGTCTTGAGTATGTGCACAGCGGCCAGGATCAGGGCGTGCGCCTGCAGTGGCTGGCGCCGGAGCAGGCGCAACTGGCCAAGGCGGAAACCGCCGTGCGCGATGCCGATGCCGTCGTCGCCTTTATCGGTCTGTCGCCGGATGTAGAAGGCGAGGAATTGAAGATCGACGTGCCCGGCTTCAACGGCGGCGATCGCACCGATATCGGTTTGCCGCAGCCGCAACAAGCCTTGCTCGAACGCGCAGCAGCCAGCGGCAAGCCGTTGATCGTCGTGTTGATGTCGGGCAGTGGCGTGGCATTGAATTGGGCGAAAGCGCATGCCAACGCCATCGTGGCGGCGTGGTATCCGGGTGAAGAGGGCGGACGCGCCGTGGCAAAAGTGCTGGCCGGCGACTACAACCCGGGCGGGCGATTGCCGGTGACGTTCTATCGTTCCACGCGCGATCTGCCGCCGTTCGTCAGTTATGCGATGAAGGAGCGCACCTATCGCTACTTCACCGGCACGCCGCTTTATCCGTTCGGTTATGGACTTAGCTATACACACTTTGCCTATGCGCAACCGCAGTTGTCGGCCACGTCGCTTGAGGCGGGCAAGACACTGACGATGAGCGCCACCGTGCGCAACGATGGCGACCGCGATGGCGACGAAGTAGTGCAGGTGTACCTCGATGCGCCCGATGATGCATCGGCGCCGCGCCATACACTGGTAGGTTTCCAGCGCGTGCACCTGCGTGCGAAGGAAAGCCGGCGAGTGACGTTTGAGCTGGCGCCGCGGCAACTCAGCCATGTCGATGCCATGGGGCAGCGCGCGATGGAAGCTGGACATTACCGCCTGTTTGTCGGTGGCGGCCAGCCGGGTGATGCGGCGGGCGTAATGGCAGCTTTTACCATCACCGGCAGCATGTCATTGGCGAAATAACCCGGCTGGCGAATCGTAGGCTGGGATGCAAATCCCGGCATCGCCATCCCCATCAAAGCTGGGATGTTATCCCAGCCTACGAGAGCCGCATGATCACCATGTCGAAAATCATCCGAACTCTGACAACGGCGTGCATGTTGGCATGGGCTGGCACATCGACCGCCGCCTTCGCCAACACACCCATCACCATCGAAGGCGCGCATTTCATCCGCGCCGGCAAACCACACCAGATCATCTCCGGCTCGATGGATTTCCAGCGCATCCCGCGCGCCTACTGGCAGGATCGCCTGCAGAAAGCGCGCGCGATGGGCTTGAATGCCATTACCACCTACGTGTTCTGGAACCTGGTCGAACCCAGGCCGGGACAATTCGACTTCAGCGGCGACAACGACGTGGCCGCGTTCGTGCGCATGGCGCAAGCACAAGGGCTGGATGTGATCCTGCGCCCGGGCCCTTACGTTTGTGCCGAATGGGAAGCAGGGGGATTCCCGGCGTGGCTGTTTGCCGATCCGCATCTGCACGTGCGCACGCAGGATCCGAAATATCTGCAAGCCGTGGAGCGTTATTTCCAGCGCCTGGGCAAGGAAGTCTCGCCACTGATGGCCGCACACGGTGGCCCGATCGTTGCCGTGCAGGTGGAAAACGAATACGGCTCCTATGGCGATGATCGTGTCTATATGGAAGACATCCATCAGGCAGTCGTTCGCGCAGGCATGGGCACCAACATCCTGTTTACCTCCGACGGGGCCTTGGAACTGCGCAACGACACGCTGCCCGGTGTGCTTGCCGTGGTGAATTTCAACACCGGCGAAGCGAAGATCGCCTTCAAGACGCTTGCCGCATTCCGTCCCGATCAACCGCGCATGGCCGGCGAATACTGGGCCGGCTGGTTTGATCACTGGGGCGAGCCGCACGCGCACACCGATGCGAACGTGCAGGCCAAGGAACTTGCATGGATGCTGGGCCAGGGCTATTCGGTCAACCTTTTCATGTTCGAAGGCGGCACCTCCTTCGGTTTCATGAATGGCGCCAATTTCCAGAGCAATCCCAACGACCATTACGCGCCGCAAACCACCAGTTACGACTACGACGCGCCATTGGATGAAGCCGGTCGGCCAAAACCAAAATTTGCGATGTTTCGCGACGTGATCACCAAGGCTACCGGCATCACGCCGCCGCCACTGCCTGCACCGACATCCTTCATGGATGTGCCGGCATTTACGCTGGGCGAATCGGCGTCGCTGTGGGACAACTTGCCGGCGCCGATCTCCGTCGATCAACCGCAACCGATGGAGCAGTTTGGCCAAGCCTACGGTTACATCCTCTATCGCACGCAAGTCAGCGGCGCGGCGCAGGGACAACTCTATCTGGGCGAGGTGCGTGACTACGCATCGGTGTACCTCGATCACAAGCTGATCGGTACCGTAGATCGCCGGCTCAAGCAGGTGAGTTTGCCGGTCACCGTCAATGCCGGCGAGCACACGCTCGACGTGCTGGTGGAGAACACCGGACGCATCAACTACGGCCCGCATCTTGCGGATGGCCGTGCGGGGCTGGTCGATCCCGTTCTGCTTGATGGCAAGGAACTGCACGGATGGCAGGTATATCCGCTGCCGATGACGTCACCGGACGCGATCCATGGCTGGACTACACAACCGGTTGATGAACCGGCCTTTCATCGCGGCCACTTCAGCACGACGTCGCTCGCCGATACGTTTCTGGATGTAGCAGCGTTCGGCAAAGGCTTCGCGTGGGTCAATGGACATAACCTCGGGCGCATCTGGGATATCGGGCCGCAGCGTTCGCTTTATGTGCCGGCGCCGTGGTTGCAGCACGGCGATAACACGGTAGTGGTGTTTGATTTGCGGGCGCCGAGTCAGGCGGTGGCGCGTGGGGTGATGCAGCCGATCTGGTATGTGCCAGACGTGAAGACGGCTGAGTGAGCGAATGTTTCAAATGGCTAAGAAACATTGCTCGCCAGCTCAGGCCAATGCTTTGAACTTGATGTTTCTCAATCGCCGGAAACTTTTGCTCGTCATTCCAGCGAAAGCTCATTGCTGTCCGGGGAAAGTTTTGCTTGTTTAAGCGAAATGGCTAAAAAGCTCGTCGTCCCGGCGAAAGCCGGGATCCAGCGACTTACAGGTCGTCAAAGACACTGGGCCCCGGCGTTCGCCGGGGCGACGAATCGCTAGC
>NZ_DATEJY010000120.1:0-11143 GCF_035277725.1 Dyella sp.
TCAGTACTGGGGTGACGGTACGTCGCGTCCGCGCGATATCCGCTATCAGGATCGCACGGTGAATCTGGGTTTCCGTTTCAAACTTTAAGGATGAGCTGATTGATTCTGCGTAGTTGGCATGATGTTCAGAAAGCCCGCAGGGTGTGTCGGACGGCGCAGGGCAGACTGGCCGTCTGTTCAAGCCGTACGGCGCAGCCTGCGGGCTTTGTGGACATCACCCCTCGGGGCTGGTGACAGCTGCGCAGCATTGATCAGCGCACCCTCTGCTTCCCCCTCGGGAGCATCCTTGGTGGTGCTCCTTCTTTTTATTCCTGGCGGTCGCATGCGTGCGGCCGCCGCTTGTCTTCGAGGAGTCGTCATGCGTCGAACGACATGTCATCTTGCCGGTGTTCTTTTTGCCATGGCCGGCATCTCAGCCGCGCAGGCGCAGGATCAAGCGCCTGATGTCGCAAGTGGCCAATTACTTGCCGAGGGCACGGGTTATGCGTCTGTTGTGCGTTTGTCGCAGCAAGGCGATGCGAATGGGCGCCTGCTGCTGGTATTCGAGCAGAAGGGCATGGCCGGCATTCCGCTCTACGTCAGCGATGACAGCGGCAAGACCTGGCATTTCATGCAGAACGTCATCGACCAGGAGCATCCCGGCAACGCTGCGTGGCAATTGCGCTGGCAGCCGAATATATCGGAGCTGCAGCAAGACAGCGGTGATTCGAAGCGCGGTACGTTGCTGCTTGCTGCCAATGCTACGCGCAACGATGCCAAGGGACATATCGTCGAAGAGGATTTGCAGCTCTACACCTCCAACGACCAAGGCAAGACCTGGCACTACCGTAGCTCCATCGTGCGTGGTGGCGGTCATCCCGAGGACAAGGACAACCACGGTGTGTGGGAGCCGAATATCCATATTCTCGACGACCGCCGGATGGTCGCTTACTACTCGAGCGAACAGCACAAAGCGCAAGGCTTCAATCAGATCCTCGCGCACAAGCTTTCCAGCGATGGCGGCAAGACATGGGGCGAGGAGGTCATGGACGTGGGCATGCCTGGCGGCGTGGAGCGACCCGGCATGGCGGTGGTGACGCGTTTGCCGGATCACCGCTACGTGATGAACTTCGAGGATATCGATGGTCCGGAGAACGGCAAGGTCCATCTCAAATTCAGCGCGGACGGCCTCAACTTCGGCGATCCGGCCGATCGCGGCACGCCGGTGGAAACCGAGGGCGGTGCATGGCCGGCCGCGTGTCCAGTGGTGAGCTGGTTTCCAGTGGGCGGCGCGCAGGGTGTGATCGTGGTATCGGCAGAACGTGCCGGCGGCAACGGCGATGCAGCAGGGCGCAGCTTCTACTGGAACAACAACGGCGGCAAGGGGCCGTGGTGGGAAGTGCCGGCACTGGTGCAGAAGATCACCGGCAATATCCATGCGGGTTGGACGCAAGCCTTGCTGCAGCAGAAGGACGGCAGCTTCCTGCACATCACATCATCGTCATCGCCGAAGCTGGAGCAGAGGTGGAAAGCCGCGTACAACGTGATGTTGTATGCGGATGCGTCGCTCAACTTCAATCGCTATGAAGCGGAAGATGCGGCACGGACGAATGCGGTGGTGATCGGCAACCCGCATGCATCGAACCGGCGCATGGCGCGTATTACGGCTGCGCCTTATGGCAAGTTGCAGTTCGATATCCACCGTGATCGCGGCGGAGCGCATGTGTTGCGTCTGCGCTATGAAGCTCTGGGCTTTCCGGCTGTGCCGCGCGTCAGCGTCAATGGAACCTCCATTGCTGGTAACGGCAAGACGGATGGTCGCGGTTGGATGCTTATGGACGTGAGTGTGAATTTGAAAGATGGCGACAACACCATCGTCGTGGATGGTGCCGAGCACGCTTACGATCTTGATTACATCGAGCTGGATCCCGCGGAGTAGGTTGGGGTGCGAACCCCAACATCCGATGTATGCGTGCATGGCGATGTTGGGGTTCGCACCCCAACCTGCGGTCAGGCTTTGCGCCGCTTGTTGCTCAAGTTTTCCTTCGTATCCGAAATCACCTTGAGCATCGCCTTGTGTGCCGCCTCGGCATCCTTGTCGCGAATGGCCTGCAACACCATGCGATGCTGCGGCAACGAATATTTGAAGTTCACCGCGCTAAGCGCCGACATGGTGAAGTAGCTGCTGAGCGCCGTCTCGATCACCGAGAACAGCGAGATCAGCAACTCGTTGCCGGTCGCAGCGAGAATCGCTTCGTGGAAGTCGATGTCGGCGGTGGTCCAGGATTCCGGATCGTGCGATGCCTCCATCGCATCGAAGGCCTGCTGCATGCGCTTCAATTGCGTCACCGAGCGATGACGGGCGGCGCTGGCCGCGGCAGCCGGTTCGATGATCTCGCGCATCTCCGACAGCTTCTGCACGAAATCCGAAGTGGGCATGGAGGCGCAGCGCCAGGCCAGTACGTCGGCATCCAGTTGGTTCCAGAAACGTGCATCGCGTACGCGCGTACCGACCTTGGGACGTGCTTCGACCAGGCCTTTGGCGGACAGCACCTTCATTGCCTCGCGCAAGGAAGTACGGCTGACGTCCATATCTTCGGCCATGGTGGCTTCCGGCGGCAGTACTTCGCCCTGCTTGATGGCGCCGCTGACGATGCGCTGCCCCAGCACCTGCACGACGTGCCCATGCAGGTTGCGTGCGGCCATGGGACCGGCGCCGCTGCGAATGCGCCGCGCCAGCGTGGGACGGGCGGTTCGGGACGCGCCATCCCTGCTGCTTCGAAACGATGCCATTCAGCCGATCTCCTTCAATGCCACCCCATGGAAAGACCCGCCGATAAACAAACCCGATCGTTCAATAATCGCGGCGGGACATGCGAATCTGCAGCGCTTCAGCCCTGCGCTTCGGGAAATGATGCCACGTTTCAGCGAGGTGACGCGCGGCGACGAAGGGAAAGAAGTTGCCGCAGCTTACCGGGTGTCCTGGTGAGCCTCGTTTGATGCTGCTTGGCGCGACCCTCGGGCGTGGCGGCTGCCGGCGCGGATGTGGCCGGGGCAGATGCCGCTGACGCGTTTGAAAAGGCGCCGGAACGCCGCCTCGCTGCTATAGCCCAGGCGCTCGGCAATCGAGGCCACGGAGAGGTCCGGATCGTGCAGCAGGCGCTCCGCCACATTGACGCGCCACTGCGTGACGTACTGCATGGGCGGTACGTTCATCAATTGCGCGAAGCGTTCGGCGAAGGCGGAGCGCGACATGCAGGCCAGGGCCGCCATGTTCTGCATGGTCCACGGATGGCCGGGTTCTTCGTGCACGGCCTGCAGCACTTTGCAGATGCGGTTGTCGGCCAGGGCGGCGAACAGGCCTTGCTGGTCGGCATGGCGGTGCGCGTAATCGCAGACGGCGAGGGTGAACAAGGTGTCGGCGAGTTTGTTCAATAGAACTTTGCGGCCGGGCACTTCGGTTTTCGCGATCTCGACCATCATGGTCGATAGCTGCCTAAACAGGGTATCGGCCTGC
Source organism: Dyella sp. (assembly GCF_035277725.1). Taxonomy (GTDB): domain Bacteria; phylum Pseudomonadota; class Gammaproteobacteria; order Xanthomonadales; family Rhodanobacteraceae; genus Dyella_B. The sequence continues at coordinate 3,497 of NZ_DATEJY010000120.1, forward strand.
GCGTCGCGCACCACGAAGCAGGCGGGCAGCGCATGGCTGAGCGGATGCCGGGTGTGGCTGGCGTAGCGAAGTTCGCCGCAAATCAGGCTGGTGGTGATGTCGTTGGTAACGTCGCGCGCGCGCAATCGGTGCGGGTCGCCATGCGGAAATACCACCAGGTCCCCGGCTTGCAGATGCCATGCTTCCTCGAGGGCTTCGCTCTCGATCAGGCATTCGCCGGTATTCACCAGATGAAACAGGCCGTTGCCATTGCAGGTGGCATCGGCGAACCAGGAGCCGCAAAACTGCGGTTCGGCCACGATCTCGACGCGCAACATCGACTGGTTGAGCAAGGCCTCCAGGGCCGGCGCCACCGAGGGCGGGCGCGGTATTCCAGTCAGTTGGGCGTAAGCATCGACGTGCATGGAGACTTCCGTGGCATGGCGCTTTGTCAGGTATTCGCCGGAAGTGTGGGCAGGTTACGCCGGTGTCGAAAGGCTATGCCGGGGCGAGCGTCCAGCCGCGAATCAGTCCAGCCGCCAGCCAGCCTTGCAGCATGGCCACCATGCGCGGCATGGCGGCGGCTTCGCCGTGATAGCCGCGCAGGCACGCGCAGAGCGCGGCGAAAGATTCGCCGCGGATGGCCGCGCTCAGCACCTGCCACTCGTCGTCATCCAGGCGGCGGTAGTGCACGGTGGTGTCCTTGCGCCATACCAGAATCTGCCGCGCCGGTGCGAAGCGGCGCAAGCGTGGGCGTGGCTTGCCCTGGTCGGCGGCACGGCGGAATGCTTCGGCATTGCAGCTGCAATCCAGCACGTGCAGGTTTTGCAGCAGGGAAAGTTGCAACACCGGCCATGCATCGGGCGGCACGGTGGAAAGGTCGGCGATGCTCGCGCTGGTTTCATTGGCGGCGTCGAAGGCGACCGAGATGGCCCAATCCAGCCGCGCCATGTCCGCCAGCTGCGGCTGATCGCGCCACGGATAGGCGTAGTCGAGAAACGCCGCAAGGCCCGCGCCGTACCAGCGGATGTTGTAATGCTCGGAAGGGTGCGCGCTGATGTATTTGTCCAGCATGGTGTCGAAGCGCCGACCGGCCATGCTGCGCAAGCCGGTGAATTCGGCTTGCAGCGCATCGCGCAGGCGCACGCGGTATCCATGCCGGTAAACGTCCAGGCGGCTGCGCGCATCGGCGATGCCGTTGTCGCCAATGATCGACGGTATCTGCGTGTTTTCCGCCAGTATGGCCTGCAGCATCTGTTGCTGCATGGCTTGCAATGAGGTCATGCGGCGTCTCGCAGCAGTGGCTCGGCCAATACGCGCGCGTGTTCCAGCTCCGCCATCAACTCGGACAGTGGCGGGAAATGATCGTCGCGCTCGATCATGGTCGATACGCGACCGAAGCGGCGCACGGCGTGCAGGTAAAGATCCCACACCGCGTTGGAAACCGGTGCGTCGTGCGTATCGATGATCAGCCGTTCGCCTTGTTCGTAACCGGCAAGATGGAACTGCTGCACGCGCGATACGGGAATGCCGCGCAGATAATCCAGTGCGGAAAACCCATGGTTCATCGCGCTGACGTGGACGTTATTGATGTCCAGCAGAATCAGGCAGTCGGCGCGTTCGGCCACTTCGGCCAGAAATTCCCACTCGGTCAATTGCGATGCGCCGAAGCTGACATAGCTGGAAACGTTCTCGAGCAGAATGCGGCGCTTGAGGCGATCCTGCACCTGCTTGACGCGTGCGACGACATGATCGAGCGCTTCCTCAGTGTATGGCAGCGGCATCAGGTCGTGCAGGTTGACGCCTTGCACGCCGGTCCAGCACAAGTGATCGGATACCCACGCCGGTTCGATGCGCTCGGCCAATGCGGCAAGCCGCGCAAGGTAGTCGTCATCAAGCGGATCGGTGCTGCCGATCGACATCGACACACCGTGCATCACCAGCGGAAAGCGTTCGCGAAAACGTTCCAGCCACACCAGCGGCAAGCCGCCGTGCACCATGTAGTTTTCCGAAACGATCTCCAGCCATTCAATGCGGGAAGGCTGTGCGAGCAAGGCTTCGTAATGCTCCACGCGCAAGCCCAGTCCGTAGCCCAGGCAGGGCAGTGCATTGGTGCGCTCAGTGGCATGCATGACCATGGCGAGGCGTTCCCTTCAAGGACGGGATGCACGCGACAGGGGCGTGCATCCCGCAGTGCATTACTTCTTCGCGGCGGCCTGTGCGGCGTCGCAATCGGCCTGCGTCTTCTGCATGGTGAAGCCCTGGCCCTTGCAGCTGTTCTGGCCCTTGCAGGAGTTGGTGGCCTGCTTGCAGGCGCCCTGGCCTTTGCAGGAGCTGGAGTTGACGCACTTGACCATGGCCTGGTCGCCGGCGGCGTGACCGACGGGTGCGGCAGAAACCGCGGCAGCGGCGAACAGGCCTGCCACCATCACGGCCATGGCGCTGGCATTGACTGTCTTGACGTTCATATCTATGGCTCCAAGAAGTTGTGGGTCGCCGCATGGCGGCACAGAAAGCTTGTCCGTGGCATGAGTGCGGATTCGGACAAGAACATTGTGCTGCTCCGGTCCATCGGTTGCTGCGCCCGTGCATCCCGCATTTATGCCCGTTCGTCCGGCGGATGCCAGGCAAGAAAGTCTGGACGTGCGGACATATAGGGCGTGGGCGAGCCCGCGCATCATGCGCCTACTTCATCGATGGGAATATAGGTAATGCGTCATCTGGTGGCGACGACCGCTTCGCGTTTGCTTGGCATCCTGCATGCAGGGCGCTGGCTGGGACCGTTGGTGATACGGCTGGTGTTCGGCTACTTCTGGCTGGAGACCGGTATCGGCAAGGTGCAGAACCTGGATGGCTTTACGCAGCGCTTTATCGGCTGGGGTATTCCGCACCCGGCATTCAATGCCGCGTTGTCGGCATGGACGGAATTGTTGGGCGGCTTGTTGCTGATGCTCGGGCTGTTTACGCGCCTGGTCAGCATTCCCATGATCATCAACATGATCGTGGCGCTGGCGTTGGTGGTATCGAGCCGCCTGATGGGCCTGGATGATTATGTCGAAGCCGATGAAGTGCTCTACATCACGATCTTTTTCTGGTTCCTGATCGCCGGCCCGGGGAAGATCAGCCTGGATACGTTGATCGCGCGCTGGCTGCGGATTCGCACGTACGATTGATGTGCCACGTAGGCTGGGATGAAATCCCAGCATTGCCATCGTCAAGTAGCTGGGATTTCATCCCAGCCTACGTGGCATGTCAGTGCATAAGGAAAGAGAACAGCAGCTTGCCCGCGATGCCCCACATCACCAACGCGATCAGCACGTCCAACACGCGCCACGCCAGCGGCTTGCGGAACATCGGTGCCAGCAAGCGCGCACCGTAGGCAAGACCGAAGAACCAGATAAACGAAGACGTCGCCGCGCCGATGCCGAACAACGCGCGTGGCCACGTTGCTGGCCACGGTGCGGCGAGACTGCCGATCAGCAGCACCGTGTCGAGATAGACGTGTGGGTTGAGCCAGGTAAAGCCGGCGCAGGTGGCAAGTACCTTCCACACACTGCCGGTGTCGTTATGTGTATCGGCGGTGAGCACTTCCGGATGGAAGGCACGTCGCATGGCCTTGATGCCATACCACGCCAGCACCAGCGCACCGATGCACGCCACCACCATCAGCACACGCGGATGCTGCCCCACGGCCGCGCCCAAGCCACCCACGCCGGCTGCAATCAGCACGGCATCGGAAAGCGCGCAGAACAACGCGACCGGAAAACGATGCGATTGCAGCAGGCCTTGGCGCAAGACGAAGGCGTTCTGTGCGCCGATAGCGATGATCAGCGAGGCGCCGAGCAGCAGCCCCGCCAGAAAAGGTGCGTGCCCAGCCGGCGCCGCGATCAATATGCGAATTCCTTGAAGACGGGATCGACGCTGCCATGCCACGCACCATGGAACAACTCCAGCTTGCGTTCGGCAGGTGTCTGGTTGGCTTCGACGATCTCGATCAGCGGTTCGAGGAAGATGCTTTCGTCGGCGCCGTTGCGATTGAGCCGGTTGCGGCGCTTCAAACCGTGTGCCGCGATCTGCAGGGCTTCGCGTGCGAGATCGCGTGCGGTGCCGCCGCGAAAGGGTAGCTTGAGCGCATGCTTGGGTACGCCGTCGCGCAGCGCGTGGCGTTCTTCGCGCGAGAAGTGCTTGACCAGATCCCACGCGGCATTCAGCGCTTCGTCGTCGTAGAGCAGGCCGACCCAGAAGGCGGGCAGGGCGCACAGGCGATTCCACGGGCCGCCATCTGCACCACGCATTTCCAGGTATTGCTTCAGCCGCACTTCCGGGAAAGCCGTGGTGAGATGGTCGCCCCAGTCTTTCATGGTGGCGTGCACACCGGGCAGTTCGTCGAGCGTGCCGGCCATGAAGCGTTTGAAGTCCTTGCCGGCAAGATCGATGTAACGGCCATCCTGGTAGCTGAAATACATCGGCACATCCAGCATGTAGTCGACATAGCGCTCGTAACCGAAGCCCTCTTCGAACACGAAATCGAGCATGCCGGTGCGGTCGGCATCGGTATCGGTCCACACGTGCGAGCGATAGGAGAGATAGCCGTTCGGCTTGCCATCGGTGAACGGCGAATCGGCGAACAATGCGGTGGCGATCGGCTGCAGCGCGAGGCTGGTGCGGAACTTGCGCACCATGTCGCCTTCGCTTGCGAAATCCAGGTTGACCTGCACGGTGCAGGTGCGCGTCATCATGTCCAGGCCGAGCGAGCCGACCTTGGGCATGTATTCGCGCATGATCTTGTAGCGGCCCTTGGGCATCCACGGCATGTCGTCGCGGCGCCACTTGGGCTGAAAGCCCATGCCGAGAAAACCCAGCCCCATGCCATCGGCCACGGAGCGCACTTCTTCCAGATGGCTGTTCACTTCGCAACAGGTCTGGTGGATGGTTTCCAGCGGCGCGCCGGACAGTTCCAGCTGGCCGGCCGGTTCCAGCGTGATGTTGGCTTTGTCGCGCACCAGCGCAACCGGCGTTTCGCCTTCGCGAGCAATCTCCCAGCCATAGCGCGCCGCAATGCCTTCCAGCAGGGCGCGGATGCCGCGCTCTCCTTCGAATGCGGGCGGCTTGAGGTCGTCGGTGCGAAAGCCGAACTTTTCGTGCTCGGTACCGATGCGCCAGGCGTCGCGCGGCTTCTCGCCAGCGGCCAGGTAATCGATCAGTTGCTGGCGGCCGTAGATCGGGGTGCTTTTGACGGCACTGGGTATGGACACGGGGCAAGCCTCACGGGGATAGCCCCCGACTATGGAGGCTTGGTGTCGTCGCGAAAAGGGGGTTTGTGAAAAAAATTGTACGTGACAGTACAGCTACAACCGGGGCGGTGAAAACGGCAGCGCGGGCACAGTAAAACCCCGCATGGCGCGAGCTCAATGCCTATTCCTTCACCGTTTCGGGCCGGAACGCCACGCGCATGCGTGCACCCGTCCCTTCGAGCGCGTCGAGGATCTCGAAGCGGGCCTGATGGCCGCGCGCGATCTCTTCGACGATGGCCAGGCCCAGGCCGCTGCTTTGTCCGTCCCTGCCGGCGGTGCTGTAGAAACGCTCGCGCACGCGTTCGCGGTCGACAGGGGGAATGCCGGGGCCGCTATCTTCCACTTCCAGATAGGGCGCATGGTCGTGCATGCCGCAGCGCAAGGTGATGCGGCCACCGTCGGGCGTGTGGCGGATGGCGTTGTCGACCAGGTTGATCAGCAGCTCATGCAGCAGCCAGTGCACGCCGCGCACGTGGGCCGGCGTGCACTCGGCACCCAGGTCGATATCGCGGGCGATGGTGCGGTCGAGCATGGCGTCGGCGACGGTGCCGATCAGTGCTTCCAGCTGTACGTCGGTGAAGTCGCCGGGGCTGTGTGTGGACGGCTCGGCGCGTGCCAGCGCGAGCAGCTGGCTGGCGGTGTGGGCGAGGCGATCCACGCTGCCATACAGGCGTGCTATGCGTTCCTGCTGTGCTTCGTCGTGTGTTTCGCTCGCCAGGACTTCCAGTTGCGCTTTCAGGCCGGTGAGCGGGGTGCGCAACTGGTGCGCGGCGTTGGTGAGGAAATGCTGCTGCGCCTGCGCAGCATCGCGCACGGTGACCAGCAGGGTGTTGAGTGATTGCACCAGCGGGCGTACTTCGCTGGGCACGGGCTCCAGCGGCAGCGGTTGCAGCGATTGCGGTTGCCGCTCTGCGATGCGTTCGCGCAGGCGGTTGATCGGCCTCAGTGCCACGGTAATGCCGAACAGACACAGGCCAAGCACGAGCAGCAATTGGATGCCGTCGCTGAGGCCGATGACGGTATCCAGTCGACGCACGGCATGGCTGCGCCGGTTCACGGTTTCGCCCACGCTGACGATCACCGGTTGGCCATCCACTTGCGTGCGATAACTGGCGATGCGCAGGACCAGCTTTCTATAAGTAACGTCGGAGAAACTGAAATCCCCGACAGCACTATTGCCTTGGGCGATGGGCAGGCCTTCATCGCCGACCAGGGTGCGGCCATCGGGCAGGCTTACGCGATAGAGAAAGCTATCACGTGCGCCCGGAAACAGTCGCCGCCAGACCGCAGGTCCATTGCGAGCAACGAAACGTTCCGGCGGTTTGCCGCGATCGCCGAAGACATCGGGCGGTGGTGGCGGTTCGGTGCCGGGAGGATGTGGCGGACCGAATTCCGGTTCTTCCAGATGAAGCTGGCCGTCGTCTCCACGCTCAAGGTGCGCGGCAATCGCTACCGCCGTGTGGGAAAGGGCGCGGTCAAAAGCGTCGTATAGCGGCGTTACAAAGGTTTTGTGATCGGCCCAGATGCTTGCTACGAGCAGCAAGACGAGTGGCAGCAGCAGATAGACGACCAATCGTCCGCGAATGCTCGGCGCACGCCGGAGTTTTGAATCTGTCGCCATGCGCCGGCTGATCGATGCTACGCGTCGTCGAGGCGGTAGCCCAAGCCACGAATGCCGCGCACCGTCGCCGCTTCGCCAAGTTTGGCGCGCAGACGCGATACGTGCACTTCGATGGCGTTGCCGGAGATTTCCTCATCCCAGCTGACGATGGCCTGGATCAGGCGCTCCTTGCTCACCACGCGGCCGCTGTGATGGGCCAGGCATTCCAGGATCGACCATTCGCGCCGCGTCAGCTCCAGCACGCGGCCGGCGTTGTCCATCGCACGGCGACCAGCCAGATCAATACGCAGCTGCCCCACCACCATCTCATTGGCGGTAGCGGCGGTAGCGCGGCGGATCAGCGCGCGACAGCGTGCCGCCAGTTCCGGCAGCGCGAAGGGCTTGACCAGGTAATCGTCAGCGCCCAGGTCCAGCGCGTTGACGCGATCGTCCAGGCCGTCGCGGGCGGTCACGATCAACAGCGGCAAGGAGCTGCCATCGCGACGAAGGCGGCGCACCAGGGTGAAACCGTCTTCGCCGGGCAGGCCCAGATCGACGATGGCGAGGTCGTAATGGGTGGTATCCAGGCGGGATTGGACCGATTCGGCGTCGGTCACCGCATCCACGACATAACCGGCGGTGGCCAGGCCGCGCACGATGGCGTCGGAAACCAGGGGATCATCTTCAACGAGCAATATGCGCATACGACTGAAAGTGTCTGGAATCGCGAGATCGTATCAGTTAACGCCACGATGATCTGTCATGCAATACGAC
>NZ_DATEJY010000121.1:0-29369 GCF_035277725.1 Dyella sp.
GAGTACGGGGGCGGCAAAGCCGAGGCGCGTCCCCTCCCCTGGTGACGACGTTATCTGTAAGGTAGCGCCAAGCCTGCCAGCACGGGCATGCAGGCTCGGCAAGCCCGCTCCCCGCCTCGCTAAACTGGCCGGATCGAAACCTTGCCCGTCGTCGCGCACTTCCACATTCAGGCATTCACCTTCGCGCCGGACGCACACATACACCAGCGATGCGCTGCTGTGCTTGAACACATTGGTCAGGGCCTCCTGCAGGAAGCGCAGCAATTCCAACACCCGCATGGTGCCAAGGCTTAGATCATCCACGCCCTCCACTGTCCATCGGCTCTCGATGGCGGTCGCTTCAAAACGCTGGCTCCAGCGATGCCGCAGCGGCGCGAGCAACGCGCCCAAATCGGTATCGCGTTCATGAGTGGTCGTGTCGATGATCAAGCGCAAGTCGTCGCGAAGCTCCTTGAGCGTGATGACGACTTGTGTAGGTTCCGGCTGAAGACGCGGATTTTCGAGCGTTGAAATGGCGGCAAGCAGGCTGCCACCGAAGCCGTCGTGCAAGTCGCGTACGAGATTGAGGCGCTCGCCGATGCGCGCGTTGTTCAAGGCTAGATCGTGCTCGCGCTTGAGCGTCTCCGTCAGTCGACCCGTCGCCGCCTGCACCTCTCGCTGCAGTTCCAGGTTGAAGTTTTCCGCCCGCCGCATGGCGACGGCAAAGCGGTATGCAAGGGCGCTGCCCATACCGATGATCGTCACCGGCGAGGTCACCGCCAGTAGGTAGCTGTCACTGTGAATGACGCCAAGAAACAGCAACATGTCGTGCGCAGAGACGACCAGGGGAATCAGCAGGCTGCCGGCCAACGCGTAGTTATCCGCGCGTCCGTGTCGCCACGCATAACCCATGAACCCAAAGATGGCCACGTAATAGATGCTGCAACCGACGATAAAAGCGACGGCGCGATGGTGACCCGTCCATTGAGGCCATAACAGGGCAGCGGCGAATAGCGCCACGCAAAGCACCAGCATGACTCGTTCTGTACGCAGCCACCGATAACCCGCGTAGCGAAGCAGGAAGATCGTGAACGTTACCGTCGACGCGAAGTATGCCGCCGCATTGATCGCTTCCCAGATATCCGTGTTATCGAACGGCCATGGGCTGGAAGCAATGAAATTGAGCGTATACAACGACCAGGCCACAGTACACAGGGCATACCAGCCATAGTAGGTGTCTTTACGCCGCAACAGCCAAAGCAGGAAGAACACCCCACCGAAGACGAGGCTGGCGGATAGATCGAATACTTGCACGTCGTAGCGCAAGAACTCGCTTCGGCGTTGGCGTGCTTGCACAGCTGCGGGATTTCCAATCGTAACGGTGCCGAATCCCGGTTGATATTTGGCTAATCCAGATACGCGCACCAGCAACGTATTTTGTCCGGAACGAAGCAATGGTTTGTCGAGCAGAAAATATTGCGGCCGGGTCCACGTACGTGAAAGCGGCTCCTCCAGTTGGGTATCGCTATAGATCCGGTTGCCATTGACGTAGAGGACATAGGCCAAGCTGACGTAGTCGATGAGCAAACCCACCGGTTGATCGGCATTGGCCTGATTCCAGTGCAGTCGATACCACACCACACCGTCGTGACGCGGCCAACGGGCATCCCACAAGTCCATCAGTTTGACAGGTGTCCAACCATCGACTGGCGGCACCTCGGAACGCCAATCGGCCGGCGCCGCCTCGGCAGATTGAAGCTCGATGGTTGCATTCGACGTCGACAGTGTTTGCTCTGCGGCAACTGAGGATGCAAACAATCCGCACGCAAGCAACAGAGCGAAAACCACACGCATATCTATAGCAACCCCATGGACTTGGCTTCGAATACCGCCGCCGTGCGCGAGCTGACAGCCAGTTTGCGGTAGATGCTCTTGGTATAGCCTTCGATGGTAAAGCGCGAAAGTCCGGTAAGCTCGGCAATTTCGCGATTGCTGAATCCGCGCGCGACAAACTGCAGAATTTCCGACTCCCGCTCCGAGAGCGATATGTCATTTCTGGCCGATGCGTCGGCGAGAGAAACAGGCGGTGCGTGATTCTCTTGGGAAGCAAGCAGTACATAGGAAAGAATGCGGCGCGCGATAAGTGGATCGATCAATGCACCGCCACGGCGAATGGCCTGCAAGGCAGCGCGAAGTTCAACATCGTCGCGCTCCTTCAATAGATACCCCGCAGCACCGGCGCGCAGCGCGGCCAATACGATGTCTTCGTGTCCCCATGCCGAGATCGCTATCGTCATCATATCGGGATGATGATTTTCCACCCAGCCAATCAGCTCCACCCCATTACCGTCCGGCAATCCAATGTCGACCAGTGCCAAGCGGGGTGTCAGCGTTGGAATAATGGTCTTGGCGTCCGCAACAGTGGATGCCACCGCAATATCATGCGTTGCGCCGCGCAGCTCCGACAACAGGCGAACAAGTCGCTGCTGCGTTGACTCGTCGTCTTCCACGACGAGCACGGAACCCCATGCGATATGCTCCCCTGTCGAGACCATGCGCCCTCCACCCCCTGAATGTGGCGCTGGTTATGCTAACCCATGGGCGGTGGTCGTATGCAAAAGGTTGTCCGCTGCGACTCCTCCGTTGAGGAGCGAGCAGCTTTGCAAGCTTTTCTGGAAGCACTTTAACTTCGATCAAAAAGCAAGTTGAGATTTCATCCCAGCCTACTCATTCGACAGTGACTGACTTGGCCAAGTTTCTCGGCTGGTCAACGTCAGTACCACGCAGCACGGCAACGTGATACGCAAGCAACTGCAGCGGCACGGTAAACACGGCGGGCGCGATGAAATCACCGCCGCCATCGATGGTAAGCACCGCACCGCGCGCGGGATTGCCATCGAAGTGCGCCTTGGCATCGGCGAAGACGATCAACTCGCCACCGCGCGCGCGCACTTCTTGCAGGTTGGATTTGAGTTTGTCGAGCAGCGGACCATTGGGTGCGACGGCGACGACGGGCATGTCTTCGTCGACCAGGGCGAGCGGGCCGTGTTTCAGTTCGCCGGCGGCGTAGGCTTCGGCGTGGATATAGGAGATTTCCTTGAGCTTGAGCGAGCCTTCCAACGCTACGGGGTAGTGCGCGCCGCGGCCAAGGAAAAGGGCGTGATGGCGGTGCACGAAACGCTCGGCGAGTTCAATGACTTGCGGTTCGAGCTTGAGTGCTTCATCCAATATGCGCGGCAGGCGCAGCAATTGTTCGGTGAGATCGCCAAGGCGTGCTTGATCCAGGCCCTGCTGTTTGGCCAGATGCAAGGTAAGCAGGGCTAGCGCGGCGAGCTGGGTGGTGAAGGCTTTGGTGGAAGCGACGCCGATTTCCGGGCCGGCGCGTGTCATCAGCTTGAGATCGGCTTCGCGCGTGACGGATGATTCGGGCACGTTGCAGATGGCGAGTGTGCCGAGGTAGCCGCGACGGCGCGATTCGCGCATGGCGGCGAGGGTGTCGGCGGTTTCGCCGGATTGGGAAATGGCAACGAACAGGGTGCCGTCCGGCACAACGGTTTCGCGGTAGCGGTATTCGCTGGCTACCTCCACGTTGACCGGCAGGCGGGCGTAATCTTCGATCCAGTATTTGGCGACCATGCCTGCGTGGTAGCTGGTGCCGCATGCAACGATGTGCACGCCTTTTACTTTCGCCAGCAATTCATCGCCGCCGGTACCGAACACGTTGGGCAGTACGCCATGCGCGTTGATGCGGGCTTCCAGCGTATTCGCCACGGCGTGCGGCTGCTCGAAGATTTCCTTCTGCATGTAGTGGCGGTATTCGCCGCGCTCCACTGCGTCGGCCGAGAGTTCGCTTTCCTGGATGCCGCGCTCGACCGGCGTGCCATCCAATGTGTAGACCTTGACGCCTTCGCGAGTGACGTCGACGACGTCGTCTTCTTCGAGATAAATGATTCTGTTGGTGACTTGCACCAAGGCTTGCGCATCGGAGCCCAGGAAGTTCTCGCCGATGCCCACGCCAACCAGCAGCGGCGCGCCACGCCGTGCACCGATCACGCGACCGGGTTCGTCGCGGCTCATGACGGCAATGGCATAGGCGCCTTCGAGTTCGCGCACGGTAGCGAGCACGGCCTCGCGTAGTTTCATGCCTTGCGCAATATGCAGGTCGATCAGCGCGGCCATCACTTCCGTATCGGTTTCGGAAGCGAAGACGTAACCTTTCGATTGCAGATCACCGCGCAGCTTGGCGTAGTTTTCGATGATGCCGTTATGCACGAGCGTGACGCGGCCGATGATGTGCGGGTGCGCGTTCACTTCGTTAGGTACGCCATGGGTGGCCCAGCGCGTGTGCGCGATACCGGTGCCACCCGGAAACGGCTCGGCGAGATACAGGGCTTCCATCTCGCGCACCTTGCCCTTGGCGCGCACGCGATGCACGTCGCCGCCTTCCAGCACGGCGAGGCCCGCCGAATCGTAGCCGCGATATTCCAGCGCCTTGAGGCCGGCAATCAGCAGTGGTGCGACATCTCGCTGGGCAGCAGCGGCAACGATTCCACACATGGTCGACTTCCTATGGCGATGGTTTGAATGAGGGCGGCGACTTTGACGAGCTATCGTTTCGACAGGCTTTCGACGCCGGGGTTCATGAGTGACGAGACTACTTCTCGCCCATGGATGATGGAAGGCGCTGTCGGTATTTGCATCGAGACAAATTGACGGGAGATCAACGCCACCTATCTTCGCCGGGGACGCAGTGAGCAAATCGTCAATGCATGTTTGCGCATGGATGGCAGGTGGAGTTATGCAGGGTTTGATCCAGCGGTAACTCCATTATTTCAAGAGCAATTCGTTGAGTGCCCCTGATCAAGCCTTGTCTCTTGATCACATCTTTTTCGGACTCGCTGCTCATGGCTGGATAGCCACAAAACACCGCAAATCAGCCCCCTCCCCTGCGTGCAGGGGAGTGAGTGGTCTTCGCGCTTCAGTGCACTTTGCGGCGCAGATAGTTCAGCAAATCGATGCGGGTGATCAGGCCGAGAAATTGCCCGTCGTCCATCACGATGGCGACGTGGCCGCGCTCGAACACGGGCAGCAATGCCTCGATCGGCGAGCGGACGTCCAGCATTTGCAGGTCGCTGATCATGGCGGTGGCGACGCTGTCGCGGAAACGCGCTTCGTCGGCGTGCACGTGCATCAGCACGTCGGATTCGTCGAGGATGCCGATAAGGCGATGGCCTTCCATCACCGGCAGCTGCGAGATGTCATACAGCTTCATGCGCGTGTATGCCGTCATCAGCAGTTCGTTGGGGCCGATCACGACGGTGTCGCGGCGCGAGAACGGGCGCAGCAGGAGGTCGCGCAGATCGCCGTGCTGTTCGCGTTCGATGAAGCCGTTATCGAGCATCCAGTAATCGTTGTACATCTTGGACAGGTACTTGTTGCCGGTGTCGCATACCAGCGTCACGACGCGCTTGGATTCGGTCTGCTCGCGACAGTATTTGAGTGCGGCGGCCAGCAATGTGCCGGTGGAGGAACCGCCCAGCACACCTTCTTTCGCCAGCAATTCGCGTGCGGCGAGAAAGCTTTCCTTGTCGGAGATGGCATAGGCCTTTTTGACGCGCGAGAAGTCGCTGATGGTGGGCAGGAAATCCTCGCCGATGCCTTCCACCATCCAGCTGCCGGATTTGGTGGAGAGCACGCCTTCGTTGATGTATTGCGCGAGGATGGAACCCACCGGATCGGCCAGCACGATTTCCGTGTTCGGCGACGCCTTGGCGAAGTACTGCGACAAGCCGGTCATCGTGCCGGAGGAACCGCAACCCACGACCACGGCATCCACCTTGCCGTCCATCTGCTTGAGGATTTCCGGACCGGTGGTTTCGACGTGCGCGCGCGGGTTGTCGGGGTTGCCGAACTGGTTGATGAAATACGCGCCCGGCGTTTCGCGCGCGATGCGCTCGGCCATGTCCTGGTAATACTCCGGGTGCCCCTTGGCCACGTCGGAGCGGGTCAGCACCACTTCGGCGCCCATCGCCTTGAGGTTGAAGATTTTCTCGCGGCTCATCTTGTCGGGCACGACAAGAATGAGGCGATAACCCTTGGCCTGGGCGACCAGCGCCAGCCCAAGGCCGGTGTTGCCGGCGGTGCCTTCCACCAGGGTGGCGCCGGATTTGATCTTTCCGGCTTTTTCCGCGCCTTCGATCATAGACAGGCCGATGCGGTCCTTGACCGAGCCGCCGGGGTTGGCGCTTTCCAGTTTCAGGAACAGCTCGCAACGCCCAGTGTCCAGGCGCTGTGCGCGCACCATGGGGGTGTTTCCGATCAGTTCGAGGACGCTGGCATTGACCGACATGAAGGCTCCGTAGGCGGGGCTGGGATATGAAGGGCAATCATAATGGAGCGCGCAGCGGACGCGCTTGGCGTGTTTCGGAAAAACAAAAGCCCCGGAACGTTTCCGCTCCGGGGCTTTTTTTGGATTCTTTCGCTCAATGAATGTGCTGTCGAGCGTGGTGGTCGTCCCACATGCGCTGCAGGCGTTCTTTGATTTGTAATTTTTCTTTCTTCATCGAACTGAGGGTCATGTCGTCAACAGGGAGTACGCCTATTTCGGCGTTGTCCACCTTGCTGTTGAGCTCCGTGTGTTTTTGATAGAGCCGGCGAAACTCGGCGTCGGCCTTTTTCAGGGCTTCGACAGCGTCACGCTGCTGATCTTCGAACATGATCCAACCTCCTCGCAGTAGGACTGCAGTCGCCCGCATGGGGCGCTTGAGAACAAAAGCAAATCACGCGCATAACCAAAATCCGTTTCCCTGATGCAGGGAACGGATGCAGGAATGTCGATGGGTAGGCGCATGATTCAGTCGGTAGGCTGCGGCGGCTGAAGGGCCGCAGCGATTTCGACCCTACTCCCCACTTGGCGGGGGCACAAGGCCCCCTCGGGAAGGCGCATGGGAGCGTGGGATGTCGTCAAAAACCCGTAAAACGGGTGGAAACAAACGCCCCTCTCCCCTTATAGCGCGTAGGTTGGGGTGCGAACCCCAACTTACGGCCCAATCAAGATGGCGATGTTGGAGTTCGCACCCCAACCTACCTGCTGGCAGTTACTTGCCGCCGCCTGAGTTGCCGCTGGGCGCGGACTGGTCCTGCATCTGCGAACGCAACGCCTTGGCAGCCTTGGCGGCGAGATCGGCCTGGCGCCTGGCGGCGGCGGCCACCTTGCTTTGCGCCGCCGCCAGCTTGCGCGCCTGCTCGGCTTCGGCCTTGGCCTGGGCAGCCTGGTCGGCGGCTTCCTGGCCTTGCGCCTGCAGCCGCATGGTTTCCTGCTGGGCGATCTGGTATTGCATGCGCTGGATGTCCAACTGCTGCTGTGCGGCGGTGGCGTCGATGCGGCTGCGCTCCAGTTGCAGCTGGGCGTTTTCCTGGTCGAGCTGGTTGAGCTGGCGTTGCGACGCCTGCAACTGCGCTTCGGCCCTGGCCTGGTCCACCCGGCGCTGGGCGATGTACAGCGCATGCGGCCGCTGGCGCGAACCGGCCTGGGTCAACTGGTTGATGGCGTCGCGCGCCAGGGCTTGGTCGGCCTGGGCATAGATGCCCAGGTTCGGATCGGCGGCCAGCTGATTCAAGCTATTGGTCAACCGGTCGACATCCATGTCGTCCTTGCGCGCCTGAACGGCGGCGCTGGCGAATACGGCCAACAGCGAAACGGCGATGATCGACAAACGGTGTTTTTTGAACATGGAATGCTTCATTACTGGCCTCCCTGATTCTGCTGGCCAGCGTCAGGCACGGTCTGGAAACCACCCTGCCCGGGTTGCGGTTGTTGTTGCTGCGGATTGCCCAGTACCGAGGAGGAAGGCGCCGGCATTTCCTGCATCGGGGCCTGCTGCGGCAGTGGCGAACTGGCGGCCGGCGCGGGTGCGCTGGAGGAAGACGAAGCCGGATTGCCGTCGTCTTGACCGTTCTGGCCGTTGTCCGGCTGCTGGGCCGCGGCCATCTGCGCAGTCAGCTGGGCTTTCTGCTGCTGGTAATGCTGGTCGTTTTCCGACTGCGCTTCGGCATTCTGGGAGCGCAAGCGACTGTTTGCGTCTGTTTTTGACTGAATCTGGGCACGTGCCTGGGCAAGTTGCGCCTTGGTGCGCGCCAGGGTGGCATCCGCACGCGACTCATCGGCCAGGTCGGCTGCTTGATCGTATTTGCGGTTGGCCATGGCCTGCTGGGCTTGCTGGAACTTGTCCTGCGCAAAGCCGAAATCGACCGGGTCGTAGTCGGGTGCGCCCGCATCGCGAGCGCTTTGCAATTGCGCTTGTGCCTGATTCATCAGGTTATCTGGCGGGGGTACGCTGGCGCACCCGCCCAGGGTCAACGATACGGCCAGCAGCAGTACAGAAGCCGCCGTCGGGATGCGTCGCTTACGCACCGTCAACGGGGAAAATATGTGGACCATCACTCATTCCTCTCGGAGCGTCACGGCGTATTGTGGTCGGGCATAATCCTTGAATGCAATGCGCAAAAAACTGGGGTCTTTAAGGTGGATATCGGTTACTTCCTCAAGTTGATGGTGGACAAGGGCGCGTCGGATATGTTTCTGACGACCGGCGCCCCGGTAAACATCAAGGTCGAGGGCAAGCTCTACCCGCTCGGCAACACCGGGCTACCCAGCGGCATGGTGAAAAAAATCGCCTATTCGCTGATGGACGAGGGACAGGTCCCACAGTTCGAGCGTGACCTGGAACTCAATATGGCCCTGGCCGTGAAAGAGGCCGGCCGTTTTCGCATCAACGTATTCAAGCAACGCGGCGAAGTGGGCATGGTGATCCGCGCAATCAAGAGCGAGATCCCCAGCATCGAACAACTGCAGCTGCCGCCGATCTTCCGTGACCTGATCATGGAACCGCGCGGCCTGATCCTGGTGGTGGGCGCTACCGGTTCGGGTAAGTCGACCACGCTGGCGGCCATGCTCGACCATCGCAACAGCCATTCGTCCGGGCACATCCTCACCATCGAGGACCCGATCGAATACCTGCACCGCCACAAGAAATCGATCGTCAACCAGCGCGAAGTGGGCCTGGATACGCACACCTATCACGAGGCCCTGCGCAACGCGATGCGCGAGGCGCCGGACGTGATCATGATCGGCGAAATCCGCGACACCGATACGATGGAAGCGGCCATCTCGTTCTCCGAAACCGGGCACTTGTGCCTGGCGACGCTGCACTCCAACAACGCCGACCAGACGCTGGAACGCATCCTCAACTTCTTCCCCGAATCGGCGCACAAGAACGTGCTGATGAACCTGGCCCTGAACCTGCGCGCAGTGATCAGCCAGCGCCTGGTCAGCGGCAAGGACGGCCGCCGCCTGCCGGCGGTGGAAGTGCTGCTCAACACGCCGCTGATCCGCGACATGATCCGCCGCGGCCAGATCCATGAAGTGAAAGAAGCCATGGATCGCAGTCTGCAGGAAGGCATGCAGACCTTCGACCAGTCGCTGTACAAGTTGTACAAGGCCGGCCGTATCGAGCTGGAAGAAGCGCTGGCGAAGGCCGACTCGCGCGATGGTCTTGCACTGAAGATTCGTCTGTCGGAAGGCGGCAATTCGGAAACGGCGGAGCTGGCGGGCAACGATCCGTACGGCTTGGGCTTCTAATGTAGGTTGGGGTGAGGCGCAGCCGAACCCCAACATGGCATGCCAATATCAGGGAATGTTGGGGTTCGCACCCCAACCTAGGGGGCGTCGGGCTGCTGTTCTGGCACTGCCGCTTTGAACGCATCCAGTTCCATGCACGCTGTCTCGATGCGCACGATCGTCGGGTAATCATCCAGCGGCGTCTTCCATCGCCGCGCGTTATAGACCTGCGGTATCAGGCAAAGATCGGCCAGTCCTGGCGTATCTCCATGGCAATAGCGGCCGGTCTCCTTGCTGTTCGCCAGCGTGGTTTCCAATGCCTGAAATCCAGCCGTAATCCAGTGCCGCATCCAGATGCCTTTCTGTTCGTCATCGGCACCGAACTGCGAACCGATCTGCTGCAGCACGCGCAGGTTGCCGATGGGATGGATATCGCAGCCAACCACTTGCGCCAATGCGCGCACGCGCGCCCTGCCTGCGGCATCGGCCGGCAAGAGCGGCGGATGCGGATGAACTTCATCCAGATACTCGGCAATGGCCATGGACTGTGTCATCACCTTGTCCCCATCGACCAGGGCTGGCACGAGCTGCTGTGGATTGATCGCCGCATAGGCCGGCGCGTGCTGCTCGCCGCCATCGCGAACCAGATGCACGGCCCGCGTTTCGTAATGCAAGCCCTTTAGATTCAGTGCGATGCGTACACGAAAGGCCGCGCTGGAACGCCAGTAACCGTAAAGCACGAGGCTGGAAGACATGGGCCTTTCCATAGAAATGAGACCTTGAGTGTAACTCTCACCGTTTGCATCGCCGTGAGGCCGGCAGGAAAATGCCCGGTTACGGCCTCTGCGCCCGACCTTCTTCCCTAGCTGCCAGGAGTTTTTCCGTGACCATCACCCGCATGAGCGACCTCGACCTGCGCGGCAAGCGCGTGCTGATTCGCGAAGACTTGAACGTGCCGATCGAGAATGGCCGCATCACCTCCACGCAACGCCTGGATGCATCGCTGCCGACCATCAAGGCCGCACGCGATGCCGGCGCCAAGGTGATGGTGATGTCGCACTTGGGCCGCCCGAAGGAAGGTCAGTTCGACGAGGAATCCTCGCTCAAGCCGGTGGCGGCATGGCTGGGCGAACAACTCGGCAAGCCGGTACGCCTGGTCGCCGATTATCTCGATGGCGTGGACGTAGCCGACGGCGAAGTGGTGGTACTGGAAAACTGCCGCATGAATGTCGGCGAAGGCAAGGATGATGAAGCGCTGGCGAAGAAGTATGCCGCGCTGTGCGATGTCTTCGTGATGGATGCGTTCGGTACGGCGCATCGCGCACAGGCTTCCACGCATGGCGTGATCAAGTTCGCGCCGATTGCTGCTGCAGGCCCGCTGCTTTGCAATGAACTCGATGCGCTCGGCAAGGCGCTGGAGCATCCCGCGCATCCGCTGCTTGCCATCGTCGCCGGCTCCAAGGTTTCCACCAAGCTCACGCTGCTGGAAAACCTGATCGGCAAAGTCGATCAGCTGATCGTGGGCGGCGGCATCGCCAACACCTTTATTGCTGCGGCAGGCCATTCCGTCGGCAATTCGTTGTACGAACCCGACCTGATTCCTGCTGCCAAGAAAGTACTCGCCGATGCCAAGCGCCGCGGTGCCGACGTGCCAATGCCGGTGGACGTGGTGGTGGCGCCGGAATTTTCCGCGCATGCGCCGGCCACGGTGAAAGCCGTCGACCAAGTGAAGGACGACGAGATGATCCTGGACATCGGTCCGGAAACCGCCAAGCAATATGCCGAGTTGATCGCCAAGGCCGGCACGGTGGTGTGGAACGGCCCGGTGGGCGTGTTCGAATTCGATGCCTTCGGCAAGGGCACCGAAGTACTGGCGCATGCGGTGGCCGATTCGAAGGCGTTTTCGATTGCCGGCGGCGGCGACACGCTGGCGGCGGTCGATAAGTACGGTATCGAAGACAAGGTTTCCTACATTTCCACCGGCGGTGGTGCGTTCCTGGAATTCCTGGAAGGCAAGGAATTGCCGGCCGTGGCGGCGCTCAAGGCGCGCGCGGCAAAGTAAAAGCATCAGTTGGCGCCGCAGGTTGGGGTGCGAACCCCAACGTTGCCATGCATGCGGGCATCACGACGTTGGGGTTCGCACCCCAACCTACGCGCCCCATGTTCCGCGGCGCGGTCGTACCCGGAAAGCCACACTGATCCGAGGCCCCACCGGCACCGGGAGCTTGGGAATGCCGTGGTCGTAATTCAGCTGCGCATTCCATCCCATCAGCAACAGGCTGCCTGCTTCCAGCTCCAGCTCGGTCTTCAATCGCGGCGGCTTCTTGCGCTGAATCACCATGGTGCGTGTTGCGCCCAATGACAACAGCACAATCGGTTGATGCGGTATCAGTTCGTGCAACTTGTCGTTATGCGGCGCCACGCTGTCGTGCTCGTCGCGGTAGCAGTTGAGGCCGATGCTGTTGAAGGGCGCATTCACGTGTTGCTGCACCACCGCCAGTGCATCGCGCAATATGGCCGGCAATGCAGAGCTGGCGAGATCGTAATGGCAATGCAAGCGCGGCACGCCTACCAGGCGCTCGTACATCATGCGCGAGCTTTCATGCCAGTCGCCTTGGGTAGATAAGGTCTCAAACCAGGTTGCCGCTAATGCGGGTGTGATGACGCCTGGGTAATAGATAATCGGCCCTGTTCCGTTGTCGACAATCCTTTGCACGCCCTGCTCGAAAAGTAGCGCTTGCATAACCACCTCAATGAAAATCCCGCGAGCGGGCATCCAGATCCGCCAGCATGCTGCTGAGATCGGTCAGCCGGCGTGCGATCAGATGGCTTACGCCATCAACGGCTTCCCAGCGTCCCTCGATCGCCAGCAAGCGTGCTTCCAGATAAGGACGGCGCTGGGTTTGCGCGATGTGACTCCACACCACGACGTTCACGTGACCGAATTCGTCTTCGATGGTGATGAAGGTGACGCCGCTGGCGGTTTGGGGCTGCTGGCGTTGTGTGACCAATCCCACCGTGCGCACCGCCGTGGCATGCGGCAGTTTCTGCAGGGAGCGCGAATCCAGATAGCGCTCCGCACGCAGGCGGCTGCGCAACAGTTTCAGCGGATGCGGACCAAGGCTCAGTCCGCTATGCGCGTAATCGGCCGTCATGTTTTCAGTCACCGTTGGCAGCGGCAACACGATGTTCTGCTCGCGCGGACTGCTGCGGCCAAACAAAGGCAGCTGCGCCTCCACGCCGGAGGTCAGCCATAGGGCGCGATGGCGATGACCGGCCAGGCCACGCAGAGCACCGGCGTCGGCGAGCAGGTCCTGATGACGTCGATCCAGTTCGGCACGCGTGCAAAGATCGACCACATCGTGGAAAGGGCCAGTTTTACGGACTTCAGCAATACGCGTGGCGACTTTCTCACTGCAACCTCGTAATTGACGCAACCCAAGGCGCAAAGCCAACCCACCCTCGCTGTGCGCATCCGGCTCCAACGTGCAATCCCATTCGCTGTAGCGCACATCGACCGGCCGCACACGAACGTCATGGCGTTGCGCATCCTGCACGATCTGGCTGGGACCGTAGAAACCCATCGGTTGCGCGTTGAGCAAGGCGCAAGCGAACGCGGCAGGCTCATGGCATTTCAGCCAGCTGCTGGCGTAGGCGAGATTGGCGAAACTGGCGGCATGGCTTTCGGGAAAGCCATAGCTGCCGAAGCCTTTTATCTGATTGAAAATCTGCTCGGCGAACGCTTCCGTGTAGTTGTTTTTCAACATGCCGGCGACGAGCTTGTCGTGATGCTTCTCCATGCCGCCATGGCGCTTCCATGCACCCATGGCACGGCGCAATGAATCGGCTTCGCCTGCCGTATAGCCGGCCGCCACCATGGCCAGCTTCATCACTTGTTCCTGGAACAGCGGCACGCCTTTGGTGCGTTCCAGCACCGGTTCCAGTTCTGTCGATGGATAGACGACAGGCTCTTCGCCGCTTCGGCGCCGCAGATACGGATGCACCATGTCACCCTGGATCGGTCCCGGTCGCACGATCGCGATCTGGATGACCAAGTCGTAGTAATTGGCAGGTTTCAGCCGCGGCAGCATCGCCATCTGGGCGCGGCTTTCGATTTGAAATACGCCAATGGTGTCGGCCTTCTGGATCATGTCGTAGGTGGCGTCGTCGTCGGACTTGATCGTCGCGATATCCCATTTCTTACCACCGTGCTTTTCTACCAGATCGAAGCACTTGCGCAGGCAGGTCAGCATGCCGAGCGCCAGGCAATCGACCTTGAGCAAGCCCATCGTATCCAGATCATCCTTGTCCCACTGGATAATGGTGCGATCGGCCATGGCCGCGTTTTCTACCGGCACCAATTCATGCAACGGCGCGTCATGGATCACGAAACCACCTACGTGCTGGCTCAGATGGCGCGGCTTGTCGAGCAACTGCGCCGTAAGCGCAAGCAGTTGGCGCATCACGCGCGCATCGGGATCGAAACCTTGCTCACGCAGCCGTTGATTCAACGAAGCATCACCGACACGAAAGAAGACGCGGCTAAGCTTGTCGATTTGGTCTTCAGGCAAACCCAAGGCCTTGGCTACGTCGCGCACGGCGCTTTTGGCGCGATAGCTGATGACCGTGGCGGCAATGGCGGCACGCTCGCGCCCGTATTTCTTGTAGACATACTGAATGACTTCTTCGCGGCGCTCGTGCTCGAAATCGACGTCGATATCGGGCGGCTCATCGCGCTCCACGGAGATGAAGCGCTCCACCAACAGATTGACCTTTTCCGGATCAGCATCCGTCACGCCCAGGACGAAGCAGACGATGGAATTGGCCGCCGAGCCACGCCCCTGGCAGAGAATGTTTTCGTTGCGCGCATAACGCACAATGTCGTGCACGGTGAGAAAGAACGCCTCGTATTGCTTCTTCTCGACCAGCTGAAGCTCATGCTCGATCGTGGCTTGATGCTTGGCGGGAACACCTTGCGGCCAACGCCATGCCGCCCCCTTCTCCACAAGGCGGCGCAGCCATTGCATAGGCGTATAGCCTTCCGGCACCAGTTCCTTGGGATACTGATACTGCAAATCTTTTTTCAGATTGAACGTGCAGCGTTTGGCGATACGCACGCTTTCATCAAGCAGTGCCTTGGAATAGATCTTTTCCAGCGTCGAACGCCGACGAAGATGCCGCTCGCCGTTGCGGAACAGCACGGCGCCAGCTTCGGCGATGGTCATGTGATGCCGAATCGCCGTCATCGTGTGCTGTAACGGCAGGCATCGACGTATGTGCATGTGCACGTCGCCGCTTGCTACGCGCGGCAACTGCAACGCTTCGCCCAGCGCTTCGAGTTGCGCAAGGCGTGCCGCATCATCGCCATCACGATGCAGCTCGACCGCCAGCCACGCGCGATCGCCGAAAGTGTGCTTCACCCAAGCACCGTGTTCGTGGCTGGGTTCGCGATCGGGAATCCAAAGCACCAGCGCACCCGGCACGCCTTCGGCAATGTCCGCTCGATTCAGGCGGTACTCGCCTTTTTCGGAGGCCCTGCGCCCGCGTGTAATCAGGCGGCATAGCGAAACGTAGCCTTGCTTGTTCTCCGCCAGAAGCACCAGCTTGGGACCATCGGCAAGCTGGATTTCCGTGCCGACGATCAACGGCATTTTCGTATCGCGCGATGCCTCCCAGGCGCGCACGATGCCCGCGAGGGAGCATTCGTCGGTGATCGCCAACGCGGTGTAACCGCAATCGGTCGCGCGCTCGAACAATTCGCGCGCACTGGAGGCGCCGCGCTGGAAAGAGAAATCCGACAGGCAATGCAGTTCGGCGTACTCGGTCATGCGAACCATCCATGCAGCATCCAGCCGCCTGGCTCGTCTTTCGTGCAATAGGCCCAGGCGCGCTGCCCTTGTTCCGTCTCGACGATGTAGTAATCGCGGCGTACGGCATCGCCATCCCACCAGCCGGTTTCCATGCGCTCGGGGCCGGCGAGGATGCGCAGTGTGCCGCGCAAGGGCACGGGCTTATCGAGCAACCAGGTGGGGCGTGCACGTGGTTCGATGAAATCTTCATTCTGCACGGCCATGCGTTGCGAGTACTCGGGACGCGGATCGTGGGTGCTGCCCCAGCGATACACGGCGTTATCGCCTAGCCGCGCACGCAGGCGTTCACGCAATTGCTCGAAAGGCAGCGCGTTGGCAGGGCGTTCGTCGAACAGATCGCGGCCGGCGGGAACGAAGCCGGGAAGATCATCGGCAAGCAGACGCAGCGACAACACGGGCGCAGGCAATTGCACTTGTTCCAGTCGGCCACGTGCTGCTTCAAACAATACGTTGGCATCGCGTTCGGGCGAAAGCATGCCAACCAGCACGTCAGTGACAACGCGATCGCGATGTTCCAGTCGCAAGGTGAAGCGTTGCACGCCACCGTCGCGGCCGGAGAGGTAGGCCGCCAGATCGCCGGTCATGCGCTTTAGCGGAAATATCAGTGCTGCGATGTTTTCCACTTCATGCGAAAGTTCGATATGCCAGTCCACGGCATCGGGCGGCATGTAGAGATCGAATCCCGGCGGCATGTCACCCAACAGGCGATCGATAGTCTGCAGCAGTTCAGCGCCAAAGCGCCGCTGCAATCCGTCGCGAGGCATGCGCAGCAATTGGCCCAGTTGACGAATGCCCATGCGCGGCAGTGCATCGATGGCGTGTTCCGGCAAATGGCTTTTCTGCAACGGCACGCCATCGAGCGCACGCTGCATGGTTTCCCGCGTCAGCACGGCCAGCCCATCGTTCACGCCCGCCAGCACGTGCGCGGCATGTGGCGTCGGAGCGGCAGCAATACGGTGGCGAAAACCCAGTTCGGTGAGATCACGGCGCAGGTTGCGTTCGATCTTTGGCCAATCGCCCAACAGGTTTTCACTGCGGCTGATTTCCAGCACGATGGCTTGCGGCAACAAGGCCACTTGCGAGCTGTAGCGGTACGCCACACTGGCCAGAAAGCATTGCCAGCGATCGGCTTGGGCAGCGTCGTAAGGGATGGATTCGAATTGCGCCAGCAGGGCTTGGGCGGCGGTCAGGCGTTGACCGACGTATAAACCTGCAGCTTGCGCGGAGGCATTGGCGGCAACCACGCAACGCGCATTCGCAGGACCATCCACCAATACCAGCGGGCTGTCATCGGCGCGACGACGGAGAACGCCATCGAGCGCCAAATGCGGCAATGTGATGCAGACCCACAGCATGCGTGGTCACCATCGTAAAACTGAGCCCATCAAAGATGGCGCTGCTTTTGATGAAGAAGGCTCGCTAGCATCGCTAGGTTTACCGTCATTCCCGCGAAAGCGGGAATCCATCTGCGCTTTTTCCCCAAGAGCAACAGGGATTCCCGCCTTCGCGGGAATGACGGCAGCAAGGAGTGTTTCATTGTTGCGGCAGACAAGGGGATCTACAGTGCTCTGCTCAAGGGGAATGGCTTGCATGGGCGCATTAGCGCCACGGCATTTGCGTATCCAAAGCGAAGGCTGCGGCGTTGCGGCCAATTCCAACCGCAACGCTGCCGGCGATGCATTCGCCAGATAACGACGATCGCGGAATACGAATGCCAATGCGCGTCCGGTATCCGCCGCCACTTGCAGACGACGCAGACTGCGATCGTCGGCTTGCTGCGGCCATGCCAGCACGGCGGCGCAACTGCCGGAACGCAGCGCTTGCTCAGCCGCCCACAGCACGTGTTTCTCGTCTGCATCGACGATTTCCACATGCTGCAGATTCACGCCCTGCTGCCGCCAGCCCATCGCGCAAGGCATGTACGGTGGAGCAATCAGCATCACCGGGCGCTGGCCCTGGGTAAGGCGTGCGAGCGTGGGCAACACCAGGCGCAGTTCACCGATGCCGTCGGCCGGCAGCAGGATTTCCGTGAGCGACGCTTCGGGCCAGCCGCGTGCCGGCAAGGCGGCATCGAGCATTGGCCAGCCGGTGGGCTGGCTGCCTTCGGCCGGCACTTCCGCACGGCCGCGCCATACCTGCCGGGCGTCAAGCAGGTTTGACAAAGCCACCACGGTGCCCATCAGCTTCCCCTTACCAGACCCGCAAACAGTCCTTCGATGGCAAAGTCTTCAGTGGGATCGGGGTCGATCGGTTGATAACCGGGGCTGTTCGGCAACAGGCGGATCACATCGCCCTGCCAGTACAGCCGCTTGATGGTGAAGCGATCACCGGCCACGCGCGCAGCCACCACTTGGCCATGTCGTGCAACCGGCGTGGCGTGCACAGCGACCAAGTCGCCATCCAGGATGCCTTCGTCGCGCATGGAATCGCCCATGACCCGCACCAGGTAATCCGGTTGCAGACGAAACAGCCAGCGCGAGACGCGCAGGCTGCGCTCCACGCGCGATTCGGAAAAGATCGGCTCACCGGCCGCGATGCGGCCAACCAGAGGAAGTTCGAGGGTATCGGCGGCGAGCGGATCGGTTTCCTGCACCAGTCGGATGCCGCGCGACCGATTGGGCTCGATCACCAGCCGCCCCTTGGCTTCCAGCGAGCGCACGTGCTTGAGCACGGCACTCACGCTGGGAATGCCCATCGCCTGGCCGATTTCCTCCAGCGTGGGCACCTCCCCAGCCTGCTCCAGCCGTTCGCGGATGAAGGCGAGGATGTTGGATTGGCGGCTCGTGAGCTGGAGAGTCATGGCGCATATCTTTTCACCTTTTTAGGTGAAAATGAAGTGCTCCCTAATGGCGCACCAACTTGGACATCGTCGCCCCGGCGAAAGCCGGGGCCTAGTGACTTTGAGCTCCCAAAAGTCGCTGGATCCCGGCTTTCGCCGGGACGACGGGTTCAAAGTTTTTCTCGGTATTCGAGCGAAGAGCGCCTAAGTCAGTGCTATTGCCCTTAGACCTTTTGCTTCCCATGGATTAATTCGATATTTGGCGCATCGATTCACGCCCATACCCAGGACCGGCCAAGCGCAGCGGCTCCGAAAATGACGTTGTATCCAACAAAATCATTCAAGACTCGGCGGTTCGGACGGCGTCTTATCCTTTCCGACGCCCAGCTCGGTACCACCGGCCTCTCGCCCAATGTCAGCCAGCAAGGAGCCTAGCTTGATACGCCCTTCCGGTTTCACGGCGTTTTCCAGGAGGATGTCCCGGACCTCCGCCTCGGTGCTGTGGCCGCGCATGGCGGCGCGCACGCACAAAGCACGATGCACTTCCTCAGATACGTTGCGTACGGTGATAGTGGCCATGACGACAAGTCCTCAATCGCATGTGGGGATAGCATCATAAAAATGATGCCGTCCCTACCGCTTGGAGGCGGGCCTGCCCGAGCAGGCCTCTGGGATCAAACCGGCTCCAGCCAACCCCACTTGTCCTGCGTCTTGCCGTTGAACAGCCCGAAATACAGCTCCTGCAGGCGACGGGTGAGGCGCCCCGCCTTGCCGCTGCCGACCTGCTTGCCGTCGATCTCGCGGATGGGGGTGATTTCGGCGGCGGTGCCGCACATCAGCACTTCGTCGGCCAGGTACAGGTATTCGCGCGGGATGTCGCGCTCCACCACTTCGATGCCGTCCTCGCGCGCCAACACCTTGATGGTGTCGCGGGTGATGCCGGCAAGGATGGAGGCGCTGGCCGGCGTGGTGTGCAGCACGCCATCGAATACCAGGAACAGGTTTTCGCCGGCGCCTTCGCTGAGCAGGCCGCCGGCGGCCAGGGCGATGCCTTCGCCGAAACCGAGGCGACGCGCTTCACGTGCGATCAACTGGCCGGAAAGATAATTGCCGCCGGCCTTGGCGCCCGCCGGAATGGTGTTCGGGGCGAAGCGCTGCCAGCTGGATACGCAGGCGGTGATGCCCACTTCCAGCGCTTCCGGCCCAAGGTACGGACCCATCGGCCAGCTGGCTACGGCAACGTCGATCGGCGTTTCGGCGGAAAGTCCAAAACCACCCAGACCGCGATAAGCGACCGGGCGCAAATAGGCGGCGGAGTAGCCGTTCTTGCGGATCACTTCGCGGCAGGCTGCCGCCAATTCTTCCTGCGCGTACGGCAGCAGCATGTCGTAGATTTTCGCCGACAGATACAGGCGCTTTAAGTGATCGGTGAGGCGGAAGATCGCCGCGCCTTCCGGCGTGACATAGCTGCGTATCCCCTCGAATACCGAGGAACCGTAATGCAAGGCATGCGACATCACGTGGGCGGTGGCATCTTTCCACGGCTTGATCTCGCCGTTCTGCCAAATCCATTCGGGATACTGTTGAGCCATGGGGGATCTCCGGTGGGGATCGCTCATGATAGCGTGCCGAATCTTTCGCGACCTTTCGTCCGTTTAATCACTTTGCGGCCGCAACCACACACATCCCGAACGATGCACGACGTCGAAACGGGTTTGCGCTGTCGCGCCGCTGCCATCGTCAGATTCCGTCTGCACGATCAGCGCTTCACCATGCGCGGGCGTCGGGTTGGGTGCAGCTGACAAGGAAAGCGATGAAGCATCAGAGTCATCGTTATCACTGGAAGTCGATGAGGCGTCGGCGGTGCTTTTCACTTCAATCAAGGGGCGCGACATCAAGCGCTTGAAGTAGCGGATATCCGCGACGACCTCCTCTTTTCCATCGCCGTTCCATAACGTCAAACCGGCAAGTCGATTGGGATTGCGTTGGGCGAAAGCGTCGATGACGGCTTGCTTGAGTTGCTTCAAGTCCGCGGCGCACGTTATCGCAGGCGCTTGCAATGGTGCTGCCGAAACGGATGCACTCGTCGCCGGTGATGTGCTTGCCGCAGGCGCCGGCATTACCGGCTTGGCATTGATGTCGCTGCAAACGCGATCGGTAAAAACAGGAATGCCGTCCGCGCCGATGCAACGATGGATGTCGCCCTGCGCTTTGACGGCAGAGATGGGCAGCAACAACAGCAGCAGGAGTAAAGGCAAATAACGCATCGGGCAAGCATAGCCCGATGCATGCGAGGCATCAGTGGAGTTGGTCAAGCACCGCGCGCGTCGCTTTCGCCCGGTTCAGCGTATAGAAATGCAGGCCCGGCGCACCGCCTTCCAGCAGGCGGCGACACAGTTGCGCGACCACTTCCGCCCCCATGGCACGGATGGATTCGACGTCGTCGTAATACGCCTGCATGCGCTTGGCGATCCAGCGCGGAATCTCCGCGCCGCAGGCATCGGAGAAACGCTTGAGCTGCGCGTAATTGGAAATCGGCATGATGCCCGGCACGATCGGCACCGATACCCCCAGGCTGCGCACGTCGTCGACGAAACGGAAATATGCATCGGCGTTGAAGAAGTACTGCGTGATCGCGCCGTTGGCGCCGGCATCGACCTTCGCCTTGAAATGCTGGAGATCGGCCTGGACGTCTTCGGCCTGCGGATGCATTTCCGGATACGCCGCCACTTCGATATGGAAATGATCGCCGCAGTGCTCGCGAATAAAGCGCACCAGCTCGGCGGCGTAGCGGAAATCGCCCGGCGAAGCCATGCCTGAAGGCAGGTCGCCGCGCAGCGCAACGAGGCGCCGATAGCCGGCGGCGCGATAGGTATCGAGCAGATCAGCAATTTCCTTGCGGGTACCGCCCATGCAGGACAGATGCGGCGCCACGTCCAAGCCATGCTGCTGGTGCAGCCGCGCCACGGTTTCGCTGGTGTAGCTCAAGGTGGAGCCGCCGGCGCCGAAGGTGACGGAGACGTAATCAGGCTTGAGCGCCTTCAGCTCCTTGGCGGTCTTGTCGAGCTGGGCGCGCTGTTCGTCGGTCTTGGGCGGGAAGAATTCGAAGCTGATGGCCGGCATGTTCTAAATCCTTGGCGTCGAGTCGACAGTATATATATCTCTATTTCGAGATGAAAAGATATATTGCCATATCGAGCATGCGCCCACGCCCCCGTGCGCGACTTCCGGTACGAGCGGCCAGCCCCGGCACGGGCTGACACTACGCATACCGGTCTGTCATCATCGCCAGATTGTGTCGCCGCAGGCGGCCGTTCTTTGGCTTTCAGGGAGTACTCGATGTCTTCTTCCAACGCGATCCGCCGCGATGTGGGGCCGTTTGCCCTGATGCTTACCGGCCTGGGTTCGATCATCGGCTCCGGTTGGCTGTTCGGCGCATGGAAGGCGGCCGGTTTGGCCGGCCCGGGAGCTGTCTGGGCGTGGGTGCTGGGCGCCGCGATCATCATGACCATCGCGCTGACTTATGCGGAACTGGGCGCGATGTTCCCCGAGTCCGGCGGCATGGTGCGCTACGGCCACTATTCGCACGGTTCGCTGGTGGGTTTTATTGCCGCATGGGCGAACTGGATCGCGATCGTCTCGGTGATTCCGGTGGAAGCTGAGGCTTCCGTGCAATACATGGCGTCATGGCCATGGACGTGGGCGCAGGATTTGTATCACGTCAGCAACGGGGTCGGCGAGCTGAGCACCAATGGCCTCGCCATCGCGGCGGTGCTGGTGATCATCTACTTCCTGCTCAACTTCTGGAGCGTGAAGCTGTTTGCGCACTCCAACACAGCAATTACCGTGTTCAAGCTGGTGGTGCCGGCGGCAACGGGTTTGGCGCTGATCGCCAGCGGTTTTCATCGCGAGAATTTCTCGGTGGGCATCCATGGCGGCAGCCATGCGATCGACTTCGCCGCGGTGCTCACGGCAGTCGCAACAGCTGGCATCGTTTTCAGTTTCAACGGCTTTCAGAGTCCGGTGAATCTGGCCGGCGAGGCGCGCAATCCCGGTCGCAGCATTCCGTTTGCCGTAGTGGGTTCGATCCTGCTGGCAACCGTGATCTATGTGATTCTGCAAATTGCCTACCTCGGTGCCGTACCGCAGGATCTGTTGGCGAAGGCCGGCTGGCACGGCATCGATTTCCGTTCGCCGTTTGCGGAGCTGGCCATCATCGTCAACCTGCATTGGCTGGCGATGCTGCTCTACGTGGATGCCTTTATCAGCCCCAGCGGCACTGGCATGACGTACACCGCCACTACCGCACGCATGATCTACGGCATGGAACGCAACGGCACGTTGCCGAAGATCCTCGGCCAGGTGCATCCGAAGTGGGGCGTGCCGCGTCCGGCGATGTGGTTCAACCTGGCGGTGTCGTTCTTGTTCCTGTTCTTCTTCCGCGGCTGGGGCACGCTGGCGGCGGTGATTTCGGTGGCGACGATCATTTCCTATCTCACCGGTCCCGTAAGCGTGATGACGCTGCGCCGCACGGCTCAGGAATTGCACCGTCCGTTGCGCGTGGCAGGATTGCCGGTGCTTGCTGGCGTGGCCTTCATCATGGCGACGGAACTGCTGTATTGGGCGAAGTGGCCGCTGACCGGTGAAATCATCTTGCTGATGGTAGTGGCGTTGCCGGTATACCTGTATTACCAGGCGAAAGCCGGCTGGCATGATTTTGGTCGCCACTTGAAGGGCGCGTGGTGGCTGATCGTTTATCTGCCCACGATTGCCATCGTGTCGTGGCTGGGCAGCACCACCTTTGGTGGCCGTGGCTATCTGTCTTACGGCATCGATCTTGTCGTCGTCGCCGTGGTTGGACTGGTGTTCTATCTATGGGGTGTGAAGTCCGGTTGGCGCACGCCCGCGGTAGAAGCCGCGCGGGATATGGCCCACGCGCATCCGGATTTGCCACTGGTTCCGCCGGAAGAGGAAGTCGCCGAACGGATCGCGCGCAACTGACGCGCTGTGCGCGTCAACCCAACGCCAGAATATCGCCCAGCAATGCCTGGGCGGTGACTTCCGGGCCGGCACCTGGCCCTTGGATCACCAGCGGTTGCGTGTGATAGCGCGTGGTGGTCAATGCAAATTGATTATCGGTACCGTACAAGCGCGCAGCAGGATGCGTCAGCGGCACTTCGGTAATACCCACGCGCGCACGTCCGCGTTGGTTGAGGCGTGCGAGAAAACGCAGCACATGCCCGCGGCCACGTGCCGCTTCGTGCAGGGCAGCCAGCGGTTCGTCCAGTTCTGCCAGACGTGCAAGGAATGCCTCGGTGGAAATATCGCGCAGGCTTTCCGGCACCAGGCTTTCCACGACCACTTCGTCATGGCCCAAGGCGAAGCCGGCATTGCGCGCGAGGATCAACAGCTTGCGCGCCACGTCTTCACCGGAAAGATCGGCGCGCGGATCTGGTTCGGTATAGCCCTGCTTGCGTGCTTCGCCCAACAGTTCGGAAAACGGACGGCTGCCGTCATACGTGTTGAACAGATAGGAAAGCGAACCGGAAAACACGCCTTCCAAGGTAAGCAGGCTGTCGCCGCAATCACACAGGCGGCGTAGTGTGGAAAGCACCGGCAAGCCTGCTCCCACGGTGGCGGAATCGCCGTAACGTCCGCCCGCCGCGCGCGCAGCTTGTAGCGCACGCCAACCAGAAAGATGACCGCCGGCCAAGGATTTGTTAGCGGTGACTACGTGATAGCCGCGCGCCAACCAATCCGCGTGACGCGATGCCAGCTCGGACGATGCGGTGGCATCGACGATGACTTTTAGCGGTGCACGATGCTCATCCAGCGCCGACAGCAATGCGGCATCGTCACGCGGCGCGCCTTCACGCTTCAGCCGCTCGCGCAGATCGCGCGCGGCTAGTTGCGCAGCTTCGGTCTGTTGCTTGCGCGAGTTGGCCGCGCCCACCAAGTGCAGCCGCTTCGACACAGGCGTGCATAGCAGTTTGAGAAATGCCCCTCCCACGACGCCAGTACCAAGCAGTACCAGCGCGGCTTCCTGCGGCGCGACGGGTGCGGTCTTGAGAACGGAAGCTTCAGCCAGCACCGCGCTCATGCAAGCACCCGTCGTTTCGAGGTGTTCTCGGCGACCGCTTGCGCGCGCTGCAAGCCAGCGGCAAGGTCGCGCAGCAAGTCGTCACCATCTTCGATGCCGATCGACAAGCGCAGCAGCGTATCGGCAATGCCGGCCGCGCGGCGCGCTTCCGGTGCCATCGCGGCGTGGGTCATGGAAGCGGGATGTGCAACCAGGCTTTCCACGCCACCCAATGATTCGGCCAGCGAGAAATATTCCAGGCCACCCACGAAAGCTTCGATCTGCGGCACGTCACCATGCAATTCAAAACTCAGCATGCCGCCGAAGCCTTGCTGTTGGCGTGCAGCTAAAGCATGGCCCGCGTGTTGGTCCAAGCCGGGGTAATACACGTTGCGCACGGCGTCGTGCTGATCGAGATACGTGGCGATGCGCTCTGCGTTTTCCTGATGCTGCCGCAGGCGTACACCAAGCGTGCGCAGGCCGCGCAACGTAAGGAAGCTATCAAATGGCGCGCCGGTAAGACCGTTGCAATTGCCCCACCATTTCAGCTGTTCGGCGACCGCGGCATCGCGTGCCACGACAGCACCGCCAACGACGTCGCTATGACCGTTGATGTACTTGGTAGTGGAATGCACGACCACATCTGCGCCCAGCGCAAGCGGTTGCTGCAACGCAGGCGAAAGGAAGGTGTTGTCCACCACCACCAAGGCGCCGACGGCATGCGCTGCCTGTGCAACATGGCGAATGTCAGTGATGCGCAGCAGCGGGTTCGATGGCGTTTCTACCCACACCAGCGCTGGCTTCAATGCCAAACCTTCGGCAAGTGCGTGGTTATCGGTGAGGTCGATGAAGCGAACGCTGAAGCGCCCCTTCTTCGCCCAGGCATCAAGCAAGCGCCAGGTACCACCGTAGCAATCATGTGCCGCAAGCACGGTGGCACCGGCCGGAACCAGTTCCAACGCAAGCGCCACGGCCGCCATGCCACTCGCCGTGATCACTGCGCCGGCGCCTTGTTCGAGTTCGGCCAGCGCGTTGCCGAGCAGATCGCGCGTAGGATTGCCGCTGCGCGAGTAGTCGTAGGCGCGCTTGCCACCCAAGCCCGTGAAGCTGTAGTTGGTGGACAGATGCAGCGCTGGTACGACAGCGCCGTGCTGCGTATCCGATTCAATGCCTGCGCGCACGGCGCGGGTGCTGGCGGCGGCTTCCTTCGCGATATCAGCGCACATGATCAAGCTCCACTACGACAGGAAATGGCTTGGCGCAGCAGCGGCGCCAGTTTGTTGGTTTCTTTCAGGAAGGCGTCGTGGCCGTAGGGCGAGTCGACCACTTCCAATGTGGCTGAACCGCGCAGGCGACGCTGCAACTCGCACAGATCAGCCAATGGCACGAGACGATCAGACGGAAAGCCGATCAGCGTGGCCGGCACATGGATGGATTCCGGCGCGACGTCGTGCAGATCGATGGATTCGGATAGCGCAAGAAAGCGTTCCAGATCGAAGCGCTGGACGAAGCTGCGGCCGGCGTGTTCCAGGTAATCTTCGACCGGGAAATGAAAGCGGCCTTCGCGATAATCCGGCGTGCCGTCAAAGCGGCGCGCGAATTCCTCGCTGCCACGATAGGTGGTCATCGCCAGCTGGCGTGCGAGGGAAAGCGCCTCATTGATCTGGCCCGAAGCTTGGCCCAGGCGCAGGATCTGGCGCTGGATCGCGCGCTGTGCCGTGGCCATCGGATGAGCACGGTGGGCGCCGGCGAGCAGAACGAGCTTGTCGAGCTTGTCCGGATGACGCGCGGCAAAGGCAAGGGCTGCCATCGCGCCGTAGGACGATCCAACGAAGGCGGCGACGCGGCCAATACCGAGCGCATCCACCAGGGCAGCCAATGCATCGGCCTGATCCTCGCTGGAGATGGCGCGCGGGTTGTTTTCGAAATCAGCCGGAGTCAGCCAGTCGATGCTCAGTACACGGCAATGTGCCAGGTCGACAGCTTGGCCGTGCCCCACCAGCTCGGACCACCATCCAGCCTTGCCCTCGGCGCCGGCCACGTAACGATCTGCAGAGATGCCGCCTTGCACGATGATCGTGGGCGCATCCGCCGCGCCCGTCCACTGGTAGCGCACATCCACCTGGCTGATGCCATGGCCGTACTTCGGCTGCAGGGACAGGCGGCGGGAGCTGCGCTGCTCGGTAAGCGTGTTGCGCGAGTGCAAGGACACGACCACGGCAGTGGGACGATCTTCGAGGGAGGAGTTTGCAAGGTGTGGCATCTTCAGTTCTCCGTTTGCATCGCCCTGCGGAGAACCTGTGAGGAGTTGTCGCCGGATACTCCATGCATGACATGGACTGACGACACCCCATCTCTCGGTCGGCGCTTACGCGCCCCGCAGGAGTTAGCACCGTTGCAGGTTTGATCCCGCAGGTTGCCCCGGCTTCAAAGGGCCTGTCCCTCAGCCGGTCTCGATGAGTGGAATCGACTATACCTACGGCTATTTTTACCGTCAATGGACGTTTAGACGTCTAAACGTAAAAACACCTCGAAAGTACAGCTGATTTCGACCATATGGGAAAAGACCATATGCGACGCGCGATACTGGAGGCCGGGCGGTGGCGGCCAGGCCAGCTCGCGCTATCCTCACGCATGTTTCATTGACGGCGGTCACACTGCATCCCATGAGCATCAAGCCCGATCTCTCCGCTGCCATCGGTCACACCCCACTTTTGCGCCTTCGCCACGCCTCGGCACTGACCGGCTGCGAGGTGCTGGGCAAGGCTGAGTTTCTTAATCCGGGCGGGTCGATCAAGGACCGTACGGCGTTGGGGTTGATCCTGGATGCCGAACGCCGAGGCTTGCTGCGCCCGGGCGGCACGATCGTGGAGGGAACTGCGGGAAATACGGGGATCGGGATGGCGCTGATCGGCGCGAGCCGCGGTTATCGGTCGGTGATTTTTATGCCGGAGACGCAGAGCCGCGAGAAGATCGACGCCTTACGCGTGGCCGGCGCCGAAGTACGGCTGGTACCTGCGGTGCCGTTCAAGGATCCCAGGCATTACGTCCATATCGCTCGCGCCTACGCTGAAAGCCTGAACGAGCAGGCGCCGGGGACTGCCTGGTTCGGCAACCAGTTCGACAACACCGCCAATCGGGACTGGCACGAGGCGACTACTGCCGTGGAAATCTGGGAACAGACGGCGGGCAAGGTTGACGGTTTTGTCTGCTCGGCCGGTACGGGAGGCACCCTGGCCGGCGTCGGCAAGGCATTGAAGGCCCGCAAGCCTGGGATAAAGATCGGGCTTTCTGACCCTACGGGTTCGGCGCTGGCCAACTACATCCAACGTGGCGAGCTGGTGGCGGAAGGGACGTCTATCAGCGAAGGCATTGGCTCCAGTCGCATCACGGCGAATTTTCAGGATGCGCCGATCGATCTGGCCTGGTCGATTTCGGATCAGGAATCCGTGCCTCTGCTGCATCAGCTGTTGCGCGAGGAGGGTTGGTGCGTCGGAGGCTCCAGCGGCGTGAACCTGGCTGGGGCCATCCGGCTAGCGCAAGTGCTTGGGCCAGGGCATACCATCGTCACCATCTTGGCCGATGCGGGAACGCGCTATCAGGCCAAGCTGTTCAATCCGCCATTTCTGCGAGAGAAGAACATTCCCGTTCCCGATTGGCTTGCACAATCGTTTGGCAACTAAGGCGGCTATTCGTATCCAATGTTTTACCATGCTGCGGGCCAAGAGAGCTCAGCCACAGGACATGGGATACATGATGAATTCGGGAGCGTTCGAAAGGATCACCATCGTTTCTGTCACGGGTCTTCCGGATGCAAGTGGTGCAGCGCTCTCACTCGCCTGGTGCCAGCATCAGATGCCCGGGACGCGTGCACTGCTGTGCAGCCCGCAAGCGCCGGAGGATCTGCCCGCATCCATCGAGTGGCGCGCGATCCAGCCGATGAACTACCACGAGTACAGCTGGTTCATGCTGTTCGCACTGTGGCGCGTGGTGGAGACCGAATTCGCGTTGATCGTGCAGGACGACGGCTGGGTGCTCAGCATCGACAACTGGCAGGATGCATTTCTTGATTACGATTACATCGGCGCGCCCATTCATCTGGCACATATGCAAACGCCTGAAGGAGCACGCTGGGTACGAGGATTTCAGTGGTGTAACGATTTCGATCGACCCGGTTATACGATCACACCCGTGCTCAATGGCGGCTTCAGCCTGCGCAGTCAGCGTCTGATGCGCGCATTGGTGGAACACCCGGATGTGCGCGTGTCTATTCCACCACCGGATCTGGTGGAAGGCGATCCTTTACGAATGCATTGGCATAACGACGTACTGCTGGAGGACGTGCAATTATCCGGCCTGCTTCGCCCGGCACTGGAAATAAAAGGATTGCGCTTTGCCCCATTGGATGTTGCTGGTCGATTCGCCATCGAACACGCTGGAGCAGTGCATCATGGGATGGATGCGCTAAGTATCTTTGGTCATCACTCCAAGCTGCGGCATCTTGTGAGCATTGCCCCTCCGACGATTCGCTACACGATTTCGCATACGCAGGCTGGCGAGCTATATGGCGAGTTGGATTTGGTGGAGATGTTTGTGCGCCGCGGTTATCGCGTGGAATTTGCAGACTGAGTCCAGATTCACCGTATGACCGTATGTGTGTAGATGGGAACGGGTAAAGTCTGATCTCACTACGCGCATCTACGCGTGATGTTGGCCGCGTCCCATCACTGGCATGAATATCGTCCGCAATAAAACTGCTTAACAGCGAATCAGGCGATAACGGCCATGTTCTCGCGAGCTGGCCTTCGAAGGCGGTACCCTGATGACGGCGGCCGCTGCGTCGACTGATGACCGCAGCTTCTCGTACAGGAGAAGTAACCCGGCACGGCCAAGTTCGCCGATGCCAAAGCCATAAAGTAAAACGCCTTCCCGGTTGGGAAGGCGTTTTAGGGATAAAGCCCCTGGCGGTGACCTACTCTTGCATGGAAGTCCACACTACCATCGGCGCAGCTGCGTTTCACTTCCGAGTTCGGGATGGGATCG
>NZ_DATEJY010000122.1:0-12529 GCF_035277725.1 Dyella sp.
ATTCACGCTTATCCATACGGATGGCGCCAAGCAGACGGTGACGGTCAATCCCGTGCTGCGCTCCGACAATTCGCACATGCTAAGTGAAGCGATCATGGCGGGCGTGGGGGTTGGATTGGTGCATAAGGCACTCCTGCCGCCCATGGTGGAAAACGGCACGCTTGAGCGCGTTCTCTCCGACTGGCACTACGAACCACAGGCCGTCCACGCCATCTATCCATCCAATCGCTACATCCCTCGCAGAAGCCGAGTGTTCGTGGATGCGTTCGCAGCCCATCTGCAAAAAATTCGCTAGAAGCGTCGCCTTAAGCGGCGGCGAAAGATCCGACCAAATACGTTTCGACATCACGTCCGCGCCGGCGCGGTATTCCTATTCTTGCCGGGCGCACTACAATGCGCGCCCCTTCTTCTGATACGGGCTGAAGCGAACGTGGATATCGTCGTCAACGAAGAACTCAAAGCCTATATCGATCCGTTGACGCCAGAGGAATACGAGTCATTGGAGCGCAGTCTACTTGCAGAAGGTTGTCGCGACGCCTTGGTGCTGTGGGGCAACGTGCTGGTCGACGGCCACAATCGCCATGGCATTTGCCAGAAACACAGCCTGCCCTTTCAGACCGTGCAAAATCCGCGCTTCCAATCGATCGAAGACGTGCATCTATGGATGATCGACCAACATCTGGGCCGGCGCAGCGTGTCGGATTTTCAGCGCGGCGTGCTGGCGCTGCGCAAGCGCCAGATCCTGGCACAGCGGTCCGCCATCCAGGCTGCGACAATCCCTGCCCCGACAACAGAGCACGAGGACGAGACGGCCTCCCCCGACGAATCGGCCGCCCCTACCCCGCCCCTCGCTGAGCGGCCACCCAGCCGAGAAGCACTCGCGCGCGAAGCCAAGCTCAGTGGCAATCAAGTGGCGCTGATCGAAAAGATCCAGAAACAGGCAGCACCCGAGGTTATTGCCGCCGTGCGCTCGGGCACGATCTCCATCAATGCCGCCGCAGCAGTGTCGAGCCTTCCGGAACAGGAACAGCGAGAGGCCGCCTTGGCAGGCAGCAAGGAGTTGAAGGAAGTGGCCAAGCGCGTGCGCGATGCCAAGCGCAAGCCGCGGGAGGTGACCGACACGGAGCCGAACACGCCCCTGTCGGAGACAGGTGTTGATGGTGATACAGATGAACTGACTCGGTTGCGCAAGCAGGTGGCCGAGCTTCAGCAAGAAAACGCAGCATTGCGCAAGGAGCTCGCGGATTTGCGGGCAATCTCGGCGTGATCTCCCGTAGTTGGGATGAGGCATAGCCGAACCCCAACATGGCTAACAAGCATCCGGAGACGCTGGGGTTTGCGTTCCGCTCGCCCCAACCTACGCCGCTCAGGCCGTTTCAGGGCGAGCCGTCATTCCGGCGAAGGCCGGAATCCAGTTCAAATACGTTGTGCGCAGCACTCAACATAAAAAATGCTGTGTCCTTCGGACGCATGACTAGACTGGATTCCGCCTTCGCCGGAATGACGAGCAAAATCATTAGGCACTACACAACTTGAGGCGACTCGCCGCAGAGCAAATCCCTACTGTTTTCCCACCAAAACCGGCTGCGCAATCGTCCGCCCAACAAACGCATTCCACCCCTTGGCTGCCAGCGCCGCCCACGCTGTCGCACCCAAATGCGGATCGTGGTAATAGAAAAAATCATCGTAAGTAGACAGCGGACCAATCGCAAACGACGTAACAATGCGTGCCTGCGGCGTCGCATACAACATGCCACCATCGCTGCGCTGCGCACCGATCGCCCGCCAAAGACTATCCGGCACCGGCTTGCCGCTGGCCTGCAACGCGGCCGCAACCTGGCTGGTGCCTTCCGTCCACATGCCATCCGGCTGACGCTTGAAGCCATAACCGTCGCCACTGCGATGATTGGCGTCGACAAAATTCCACACCGACGCCCAAGCCGCCGGGTGCGGCTGGAATGCCAGCAGTGGCCAGATTTCCTGATCCAGTCCCGACTTGGTGCGCTCGATGGTCTTGCCATCCACGCCGGTACCAACGAAGAAACGCTGCTGTTTGCCATCCCACATAGCGCTGACGAAAGCACCTGCAATCTGCGCCTGCCGCGCTATCGCCGCGTCAGCACGCAATCGATTGGCCCACGTGGCAGCAGCGTAAATGTCGATATTGTGTTCCGTCGACTTCCAGTGCTGGACGATCTGCTTGTTGTCATAGCCAAACACCCCGCCTTCATAGCCTGCGGGTGACGTGGCGTTGGCAGTGTGCGCAGCGATCCACTTCAACTGTGCCACCGCGCCATCGAGATAGTGCGTATCGTGCGTGTTGTCATAGACGGTCAACAGCAGCAATGCGGCCCACGCCGAGTTTCCCGAAGAGGTACCCGTCTGGTAGGGGTCCTGACTCCAATAGTTGCCCTGCTTCTGCCAATAGCCAGGCAACACCACCTTGTTGTCTTGCACCGCACCGCTTCGATACGCGTTGCGCAGGCGCCCGTCCTTATACGTAGCATCGCTGGCCGGCGCCAATAAAAACGCATCGGCAATGCGGCGCGCCTGCCTTGGCGCACCGCAAGCACTGAGCGCAATACCGGCCAATGCGTTGTCGTAGACAAACCCCACATTCTGCAAGGCGCGCGTGGCGGCGTCGTCGCCTTGCATATTGGGATAGCTGGGCAAAATCATCGGACCATCGCCGGGAAATGCCGCTGCAGCGCGCTTCAAGGCGTTGCAGGTTTCGTTGGCCAGTTGCTGGCGCGGCGTGCCGCTGGCGGCGGCTTGCCCGATGCTCGTGATACCGAGCGCCAAGCCAATACTGGCGAGCATGAGCCATCGCTTCGACATGGGTTCCTTATGCCTTTGGTGGCGGGCAGTAATTCAGTTTCAAAAAACCAGGTGGCGTCGTGAGCATGACTGCCAGTACAGGCCCGGGAATTCTCACTCGCAAGAGGCCCACTTGGATGAACACCTGTTTTCACGACCGAGTTTTGTGACGCAAAGCGGCGCAGAGTTCGTTGCGGTACAAGGTCTTTTCATGAGGCAAGCTCGCCAGATACATATTCGGCCAGCTCTCCGGTGTTTTTGACAAACTCAGCCTCTAAATCGATGCCGCACTTGTGCGCAAGAACAATAATCGACCATAAACAGTCCGACAACTCATGGCCAAGTTTGGCCTTGCAGTCATCAATGTCTCGGATACCCGCGTTTGCCTGGATTAATTTTGCAAGATCGCCTACGTCCCCCACAAAACCGAGCGCAAGTTCCGTTGTGCTCCAGCTGCGCCCCCATCTCTTGATCTCAAGCTGTTCGTAGAGCTCGTTTAAATGTAGCGCTGACTTTTCAAGATCACGGAATTTCATGTTGGTTGTACCTGGGTGCCTGCTTCGGGTGGTCGAATCAGATCCTCGTAGCACCAAAATTCGGGTAGCGCGGAGTATCTGCCAGATGCGTTAGCAACGTCTGGCTGGTTTTCATTACGTGATACTTACTGCCGCCGGTAGTAGGCACGATAATCGCCACTTTCCACGCTGACGGCCTGGACCTTTCCGTGTGCGTCACGATGAAACTCAAGCTGCATGAGGGGCATGGACTCAGAATCCGGATCGACGAAGCGCGTCGGCGACAGGGCCTCCAGCTGGTGCACGTTGTCGTCGCCCGGCACTCGCATCGATGCCTTGCCGTGGGACATCGCGATCTGAAACGAGTTGGCATCAAAGTCATCGGCGAGGCGACCGCGAACGTCCATAGGCACGCTGTCATCCAGGCGATACGTGCCCTGGTAGTCCGCATAGGAGACATCCGCAGGATCGAGTGCGACAGCATGCAGTACCGGGTCCACGCCTTGACCAATCATGTCGGACAACGCATGCCGGATTTCCAGGCGCAGACGGGCGCCGTTGGGGCTGTTGGTAAGGATCACGAAGCCGTCGCCTGTCTCCAGGTAACCCTCCAT
Source organism: Dyella sp. (assembly GCF_035277725.1). Taxonomy (GTDB): domain Bacteria; phylum Pseudomonadota; class Gammaproteobacteria; order Xanthomonadales; family Rhodanobacteraceae; genus Dyella_B. The sequence goes on from NZ_DATEJY010000122.1 coordinate 3,947, forward strand.
CCAGGCGCGGTAGTTGTCGTTGGAGCCGCTGTGGAAGAAGACCCGTCCGTTACCCGATCCCAGTAGCTCTGGTCCAAGGCCCTGAGGGCTGGGCGAGACAGGGCTCATCATTTGCGTGGCAAGGGCACGCGACAGGAATCCGTTATGCCCCTGATAGCTCTCGATTAGCATGGCAACCATGGCACCGAGCTCGTTCGCGCTCGTCCAAAGTCCCGAAGCGGCCTGCTCGGGAAACGACTGCCAGCCACGCGGCAACGCGATAAGTTTGCCTTGCTCATCGTGGGCCTTGGCGATATTGCCGCGAGAGGCCGACAGGGGACTCTCAAACGTGCTGCGCTGCATATGCAGCGGGTCGAGCAACCAAGTGCGGGCCGCCGTAGCAAAATCGGTGTGGGTCACGTCTTCCAGTAACTGCTGCTCCACCTCGATGCCGCCACCGGAATAGGCGTAGCGCGAACCTGGTGGGTAGATAAGTCGAACAGCATGGTGTTTCGCAGGCGGCAAACCATCCAACGTCTGTAGCAAACTCGGCACCTGCTCCTGAGGCATGAAATCAGGAAAACCACCCACATTGAACCCGGAGGTATGCGACATCAGCATGCGCAGGGTCACGTCGGGATGGAGTGTGTCCTTGGTCGCCGGAACATGCCAGCTCGTCAGGTAGGTATCGATGTTGCGATCAAGGTCCAGTTTGCCTGCCTGCACCATGCGCAGGATCATCACGGCCGTCGCTACCTTGCTGATGGAGCCAGCCGAAAACAGCGTATCGCCATCGATTTTGTCATGCGTGCCAGCTTCCCGGAGCCCATAACCCTTCACCTGCCAAACCTTGCCATGACGCAGCACTGCGACGGCAACGCCGGGGATGTGGTAGTACGCCATCCGGTCGCGCAGTGACCAGTGCGGAACGGGCTGGCCGGCCTCCACGACCGCGGGGCGAAGGTTGTTTTCCCAAGAAGAATTATCGGTAGCTGACTCAGCAGTCGATACGAGCGGAATCGAAAAAGCAACGAACGCAAGAAGCGTCAGCTTCGCGAAGACGCGAGGTGTCTGACGCCGCACAAACTTGATCGACATGTGCCAATTCTCCAGTCATCCATGCACGCCGGCGCAGCACGCCGACAGGTTGCCACCCTCCGCAGGAGGCAGGCAGATCATCACAAAAGAACACGCCGAAATGCTGCGTCTTTGGGTCGTGGATCGCAAGACCATCCACAAGGCCAAATTTGCTGACGCAGAAATCGTGACCCTGGGTGTTGCGCGCAAGGATGCGCCCCGTCTCAGCTAGCGGAGGCGCGTCGGCCACCCGATTCTGACCAGCATGTCATCAGGAGCATTCAAGGCGAACTCGTACATGCCCCACGGTTTGTCGCTCGGGTCGCTGTCGATTTCACCGCAAAATGCAGCAGCAAGCTCATCGACATCCTGGCGGTAGAGATACAGCCCAAATGGATTGCTCCCCGGCACGAGCCACCCTTCCACAGCCTGATTGAGATGGATTTGAGCACCGAAGCCATCAGCTAGCATTCGGTAGTCTCCGGAACTATCTTGCTCGCTCCTGAAGCCAAGCCTTACGAAGAAGGCCTCGGTGCGATCAAGATCATTGCACGGCAATATGGCAATAAGGCTCGACTGCATTTTGCAATCCTCAAGTGGGTCTTTCTTTGCGTCCGGAGTACGCGCACTTTCGGTCGGATCCCAGACTCCCCTGCAAGTCCGCTTTGGGTCGGAAACGGACATTAGGCCTGTTCGATTTGCCGAACGCCCCCGTTTCTCAGCCTAGGTTAGGCAGGTCCACGGCACAAGTTGATGACATGCTCGATGGCGGCAATTACCACGTCGGGCCGTTCTTTCTGTACGTAGTGTCGGCTCGGCACTTGGATGAACCGACCTCGCGTCGATTCCTCGGCGACATGGCGCATTTGCTCGCTATTCCACGACAAAAATGTTCGTTGCTCGGGCGTCGGAGTGCCCTTGAATGTGATCGATTTGAACCAATCAGCCGAAATCACGACAAGAGGCAGATGGCCGAGCGAGTGCTCCGCCAGCGCGATACTCCGCCCGTCGGTCGAATCCCCGTCGCTGTCGATGGGATAGAACAAGTTCTGTCGTTCCGAGAAAAGGGTCGCCTGGTAGATGGGTTGCGTCTCCATGCTTCGGATGGTGTGCGCGAGCAGCCGCTCATTTGAATCTTGCTGGGTATCGAAGGTGTCCAAACACTTCAAGGGATCTTGGCCATCTGGTTGCAAAATGTGCTGCTGCGCTGCACGTCGGCAGTTTTCCAATTGCTGCCCTCGCGCGAGATAGTTTTCGTACTTGTGAACGTAGTTCGCAGTGGTCTCTGGAGAGAGCTTCTCTGTGACTGTAGGGTCCACCAAGACCAGACCTGCAACGCGATCAGTATGTTCGTAGGTGAAAAGCCGAACATTTAATCCGCCGCGAGAATGTCCAACCAGGATCACGCGATCGCCCAGCTTTGCCTGATTGATGAGCGCCAACATATCGTCGACTGCCGCTTGCGCTGTCGCGTGCCGATCGACGGTGTCGCTGAAAAAGTAGTTCGCGCGGTCATAGGCGCAAGCGCGCGTCGTTTTAGCAATCTCCCCTTGCACCGTACGCCAGCCCAGCGTGCCGTCCCCCATCCCCGCATCGAAAAGCACAGTCGGAGTACCCTTTCCGAGACAATAGAGATTGAGCCGCCGGCCGGGCGCCACGCCGACAAGCTCCTGCGGATGCGTGTATGCCGTTGCCGGAAGCAATTCGGATGAATCTGCGTATGCGGTGGTGGCTATTAACGCACCAAGAATCAATAGCGTGGCAAGTACGAAACGAAAACGCCACATATGGAAGTCCTTGTCGCCCGACAGCAATAGGCATTGTGATGCGTACGATCAGAAAAACGTTTAGCTCCGCAATGTCCGATACGGGTCGAAAGCGGACCTTTTTCTCAGTCTATTGCCTTTCCTCGACATCCTCAGGGCACTTAGCGGCCGCTTTGCCAGAGGCGCCACCAGGGCTTTCTTTTTCTCCTTTCAATCGCTGACTCGTCACTTGGATAGGGAATGAAATCCAGAAGCTCGCCATACTTTTGATGCAGGAACAAACCGCCATCGACAGTGACGCGGATCAGAAAATCATTGTCGCAGTGAAGCAGCACCTGGTTCCCAGATACGACCTCGTGACTTTCCAGCCACGTCGAGTCGTACATTGCGCCGATACTTTTTCGGTCAAGAACTCGAAGATCTTTATCCGCGAAAATGACATCGAGGGAATCATCTCCACAATCCCACGACGTGACAAACAGATAGCCTGAAGCACAGCGATATTGCGCTTCAAGCACGAGCCCTGGAATGGACTTACCTGTCGATTTTCCGCTTAGTAGCAATTCGCTTTTTCGCCCCCAAGACTCTCGCGGACCCGGGTGCGGTTTAAGTGAAAACGTCTTGAGCAAATCCATATCTGGCGCCTGGTTTAGGTGATTCGCGTGCCGGAAACCGTAGCGTCGGCTTCGGGTCGAAAGCGGACACTTTGGTTTACCACATTATCGGGCCTGGCCATTACGCATGGCGTATCGCCTCATCCGGACGCGATCAATGACCCAAGTAATCGCGGTTATTGCCGCCCCCAAAAGATGAGCCTTAGATTGTCTTCCGCCAATGGTCAAAGAACGGGTCGACATACGCCCGGCTGTTCAAGATATCCATCCGAGTAGCCCGTGCATCAGAAGAATGGCTGAGATGATCTTGTCCGATTTGGCCATGTATAACGCCTCCTAACGCTTGACAATAGGTGCAGCAGCCATAAGCCATCGTTTGCGTTTTACCGCACCTTCCCAAACCCACGAAACTGCCGGAACGCCGCCCGGAAATAACCAACATCCGCATTTGCGGCAGAAGGCGCACCACCCTCGCCCATCAGAGCCGGAAGCGCCGTCCACGGCAACGTCGGATACCGATGATGCAGCCGGTGAAGATGATGATTCATCAATACCGGTCTCCAGATTCCCGGCACGCGAAAGTTGCGAGCGCGCTCCGGCTCGTCAAGCGTGACATCGTAATGCGGCAGGTTATCCGCCACGGAGAGCCACACACCACGCAGAAACATCGTGATGGCCAGCGCAGGCCACCATGCGCCGTAGAGATAAAACGCGCCGGCATGGAGTGCCATCGATAGCAGCCAGTCACGCCGCATGCGCACGCGGCGATCTTGATTCCCCGCGAAGCCGACAAACAGGCGCTGGACATCCTGGGCCACCGGCTCGTCGCTGCGAAGTGCGCGGGCGACGAGTCGGCACACCCACCTCGCCGGCAAAAAGGTGAGCAACGGCAGCACAAGTTCCGTCATATACATGCCACCCAGCAAATGCGTGTAATAGCCGATGCGCGCAAGCAGCGGATGTGTCACGCCATCATGCACGTCCGGTCGATCATGCGGTTCGCGCGTAAAGCGATGATGCATCAGGTGACCGAAGCGCACCGCGTCGTACGGCAACACGAAAGCGATGGCCAATATCCGGCCAAGCCATTCGTTGAGCCGCCGTTGGGGCAATAGCTGCCCGTGAATGGATTCATGGATCAGGCCCCAATGCGTCGGGGTCAATACCACCAGCGGCAGCGCGATCCATAGCACGGAAGCGCCCCACTGCCGCAACAGGAATGGCCATGCAATGAGTTGCACCAGCACGGCCATCGTGACCAGTCCAAGCAGCACCGCGTTGGCGCGATAGTCGATGGGAGCACGCCGAGGTGTTCGCCGCTCTGGCGCTGCTTGGGCGCCATCAATCTCTACCCCTGCCCGCAGGTACATCGTTCCCCCATAACTACGGAATATCGCCGCATAACCTAGCAGCGCCTTTTGAAAGCTTAAAGAGGGGCTCTCGTAGGCTGGGATGAAATCCCGGCATTCTTGGCATGGCGATGCTGGGATTTCATCCCAGCCTACTTGTTCCGAGCATGTTGCTGGGTGAGCACCTTGGACGTTTGGCGCCCAAGGTGCCTTAAGCTCAGGGTTTCCCACCCGCCCGTATCACCGCCTCATTAATCGCCCGCACCTTGGGCTCATCCACCTTTTCCACTTTGCGGTCGTAGGTAAACAAACCATTGTGCTCACCCTCCACATCGGTGATCTGCGTATAGACGCTGCCTGACATGCCCTTCGGTATGCCTTTGTCACGCAGCACTGAGGTATTGGCGACGTAGCCGGTATTGAGCGCATCGCGGTCTTTCACGGCGCCATACGGGTTGATGGGGGTGTTGGGCCAGACGTGACCAGGAATGCCCAGGGTCAGGCCACCGTGTTCGCCGTCGATGGCGGCGCGTTGTGCATCGGGGCTGGGTAGGCCGGGGCCTTGGTAGTCGTGCACGTCGTAGACGTCGCCGGCGTGTGGGTCGCCTTTGGTGTCGCAGCAGTTGGCACCGCTGCGCGCATCGACCAGGCGCGAGGGGTCGAGTTGTTTGATTTGGGCGGCGAGTTCGGCGGCGGCGGGAATGCTCCATTGGCCCCAGCCTTCGTTGAAGGGAATCCAGCCGATGATGGAGGTTTCGCCCTTGAGTTGTTCGACGATGGCGGTGACGTCGGCACGGAAGTTGGCCTTGTCGGCGTCGCTGAGTTTGTCGTTGCGATCGGTCGGCATGGCGGGCATGTCTTGCCACACCATCATGCCAATGTGGTCGGCCCAGTAATACCAGCGCGCCGGCTCCACTTTGATGTGCTTGCGGATGGTGTTGAAGCCGAGGTCTTTGGTTTTCTGGATATCGAACTTGAGCGCCGCATCAGTGGGCGCGGTGTAGATGCCGTCGGGCCAGTAACCCTGGTCCAGGGTGGCGAGCAGGAAGGTGGGTTTACCGTTAAGCACGATGCGATTGCGGCCGCCGACTTTCTCGATGGCGATGGTGCGCAGGCCGGCATAGCTGGTTACGTCGTCGCGTTGATTGCCTTGCGTAAGCGTGGCCTTGAAGGTGTATAGAAAGGGATCTTGCGGGCTCCACACATGCGGATGGGCAATCGCCAGATGCAGCGATTGGCCAGCTGGTCCGCTCGCCTCGCCTACGGCTTTGCCATCCGCATAAGCGGTTACATGCAACGTGGCGTTCAAGCTGTCGCCTTGCAGTTTCGACGCGACATCGAAGGCGTCCAGGCTGCGCGCGGGCGTGAAGGTCAATTGCGCCAGGCTGGTGGCAGGCACCGGTTCCAGCCATACCGTCTGCCAGATGCCGGAAGCGGCGGTGTAGAAAATGCCTTCGGGCTTCAGCCGCTGCTTGCCAACCATCACGTTGGCGCCATCCACCGGCGCATGCACGGCAACGATGATCTCTTGCGGCCCCTGCGGGCGAAGCGCGGAGGTGATGTCTGCACTGAAAGACGTATAGCCGCCCGAATGCTGCGCGACCTGTTTGCCGTTGACGTAAACGGTGGCATCGCAATCCACCGCGCCGAAGTTCAGCCGCACGTGCTGGCCATGCGCAGTGAAGTCAGCCGGAACGTTCACCAATCGGCGGTAGAACATGAAATCCGCATGCTTTTGCACACCCGAGAGCACGGACTCGATCGGATACGGCACCAGCACCTGGTCTTTCAGCGTCTGCCCGAACGGCGGCGCACCCTGCCCGTCGCTTGGCGCGTATTGCCACAGGCCGTTGAGGCTCAGCCATTGCGGATGCTCCAGCGATGGCCGCGCCAATTGCGGACGCGGATACTCGGGCAACGCGTTGCTGGGTGATACCTCGGCCGTCCACGGCGTGGCCAAGGGCGCTACTTTGCCGTTCCAAGTTGTGGTTTGATCCGGCGCTGCCATGGCCATCGATGCAAAACTCATAGCCACGGCCATGCTCATGCAGGCACCCACGCGCCGTACTTTAATGCTGTTTGTCATCCGCCCTTCCCTTATTTGACTTTGTTAGAAGCGGCGCCATGCACCGCCACCGCGTAGAATGGCCAATTGTCGGACAAATGTCCTAGTCCAATCGTCATGCTTGGAAAAAGGCCCTTTTCTCGAAGCATGGACTTGTCCCGAATATATGAATCATATATGTTTCGCATACGCTTCATATCGGGCCTCCCCCATGGGCATTATCAACATCGATGACGACTTGCACGATCAGCTGCGGCGCGCCTGCACGGTGACCAGCCGATCCATCAATGCGCAAGCCAACTTCTGGATCAAGGTCGGCATGCTGTGCGAGATGAACCCGGAACTCAGCTTCCAGGAAATCGTCGCCAAGGAATTGCGTGCAGCCGGCGTGAAGCCACAGCCTTTGCGATCGGGGCGCGCGTGATCAAAAGCGCCGCCGAGCTTGCCTTGATGGCGCAGGCCGGCTCCCTATTGGCTGAGGTGTTTCATGCACTGGGGCAGCTGACGCTGGAAGGCAAGAGCACGATGGCGATCAACGACTTTGTTGAACGCATGATCGTCGATGAGGTTAAAGCCCGACCTGCAAGCAAAGGCCAATACGATTTTCCGTATGTATTGAATGCCTCGGTTGACGACGTGGTCTGTCATGGCGTGCCTTCGGAACACGAGGTGCTTCGTAGCGGCCAGATTGTCAACTTGGATATCACGCTGGAGAAGGACGGCTATATCGCCGATTCCAGTACCACTTATTTAGTGGGTGAAGTCGCGTATCCGGCGCGGCGATTGGTGGCTGCTACTTATCACGCCATGTGGAAGGGTATTGCAGCGGTTCGCCCAGGTGCGCGCCTGGGCGACATTGGCCATGCCATCGCGCATTACGCGCGTGCGCATGGCTACAGTGTCGTCAAGGAATACTGCGGACACGGCATCGGCCGCGAAATGCACGAAGACCCGCAAATTCTGCATTACGGGCGGCCAGGTACCGGGCTTGAGCTTGAAGAGGGCATGGTTTTCACCATCGAGCCGATGCTCAATCAAGGGAAGGCTGCGATTCGCGCCGAGCCTGACCAATGGCCGGTGTATACCCGCGATGGCAAGTTGTCGGCGCAGTTCGAGCACACGGTTGCGGTGACGCGTCGAGGTGTGCGGGTGTTGACGTTACGGCCGGGAGAGCGGCCGCTGTGTGAGTTGAAGTGAATGCCCCGAACTTAAGGGCATTTCTATAAATCAACACATCCGTTTCTGAATGCCCGGCATGACCATCTCGGCGTAGGTTGGGGTGCGAACCCCAACATAGCGTGATGATCGGCATGGCGATGTTGGGGTTCGCACCCCAACCTACGGTTCTGGGTCCCGGCCTTCGCCGGGACGATGACACATCAGGCATTTTGGCGAGTTGAGCTCAAATTTCTCCGGACAGCAGTGAGCGAAAGCTGGAATGACGGATTGGGTTCTACGGCGACTGACAAAACTCTTGAGTTCGGAGCATTACTCCAACCCATCCCAACTATCGCAGCGGAGAGAGCTGATCAAAACCCATCAAGCCTGCTGCAGCGACTGCATATCCATCGACGGCCATGTGGCCGAGCCCGCCTAGCAGGCTGTTGAGAAACACCCCATCGAATCAACAGCTATAAACTCCATCTATTGCTCTACGGCTTCGCTCGCGTCTGGCGTGTCATTCCCCGAATGCTAGATGCACGTTTCCTCAGGTCGGCGACGGATTCCACCAA
>NZ_DATEJY010000123.1:0-52545 GCF_035277725.1 Dyella sp.
GTGCTGGACGAAGGCCACAAGCACGCCGGCCATGCCAACGAGGGCAAGGGCCATTTCCACGTGCGCATCGTCAGCCCGGTGTTCGCCGGCAAGCCGCCGCTGAAGCGGCATCGCATGATTTATGCGGCCCTGGAGGGCCTGATGGACAATGGCATCCACGCCTTGTCCATCGATGCGCGTCCTCCGGATACATAAAAGCCTTTCCGGAACACGGACATGGGCCTTATTCTTAAGGCCATGTCCAGCTGCCGACGCGCATTGCGACCCCGCCCCGCGTTTGGCACAGTGCCCCATCGCCCGTGCCTGTGTTAGCCGGGCATCTCCGTAGAGCTGCCGCGGAATCCGCATGCGCCTGACCACGATCAAACTCGCCGGCTTCAAGTCGTTCGTCGATCCGACCACGCTCCATCTGCCGACCAATATGACCGGCGTGGTGGGGCCCAACGGCTGCGGCAAGTCCAACATCATCGACGCCATCCGCTGGGTGATGGGCGAGAGCGCGGCCAGCCGCCTGCGCGGCGACTCGCTCACCGACGTGATCTTCTCCGGCTCCAACTCGCGCAAGCCAGTGGGCCAGGCGACGGTCGAGCTGATCTTCGACAACGGCGACGGCACCATTCAGGGCGAATACGGCCAGTACGCCGAGATTTCGGTGAAGCGCCAAGTGACGCGCGACGGACAGTCGGCGTATTTCCTCAATGGCGCGCGTTGCCGCCGCCGCGATATTACCGATCTGTTCCTCGGCACGGGCCTGGGGCCGCGCAGCTACTCGATCATCGAGCAGGGCATGATCAGCCAGATCATCGAGGCGCACCCGGAAGAACTGCGCACGCATCTGGAAGAAGCCGCCGGCATCTCCAAATACAAAGAGCGCCGCAAGGAAACCGAGAGCCGCATCAAGGCCACACGCGAAAACCTCGATCGCGTGCGCGACGTGCGCGATGAGGTGGACAAACAGCTCGAACATCTGAACCGCCAGGCACGCGCCGCCGAGCGCTGGAAAGCCTACAAGGAAGAACAAACGCGCAAGGAAGCCGAGCTGCGCGCGCTCGAATATCGCGGCCTGAAAAGCCAGCGCGATGGCGAAGGGCAGGGGCTTTCCGCCGCCGAAATCGAAATCGAGAAGCGGTTGGCCGAGCAGCGCCAGATCGAATCGCAGATCGAAGGCGTGCGCGAGCGTCATACCGAAGCCAGCGAACATTTGAATACAGTGCAGGCCGAGGTCTACAAGGTCGGCTCGGAAATCGCGCGCGTCGAACAGCAAGTGCGCTTCAACAAGGAAACGGCCGATCGCCTGCAGCGCGCGCAACAGGATGCCGACCGCGAGCACACGGAGTTGGCCGCGCATATCGCCACCGATCGTGAGCAGGTCGAAACCTTGCGCATGGCTTTGGCCGAAGGCGAGCCGAAGCTGGAATCCCTGCAGCAGATGCAGGACGACACTTCCGAAAGCTTGCGCCAGACCGAAACCAAGCTGGCCGATTGGCAGCAGCGCTGGGATGCCTACACGCGCACTGCCGGTGAAGCCAGCCGTGCCGCCGAAGTGGAGCGCACCAAGCTGGCGTATCTCGATCGCCAGGCGGTGGATCTGTCCAAGCGCAAAGAGGCTCTGGAAACCGAGCAAAGGGCCACCGACGTCGCCGCGCTGGACGCCGCGGCCGAGCAATTGCACACCGAACACGACACGCAGCGCGAGCGCGTCGAATCGCTCGGCGGCATGCTTGATCAGCACAAGCTGGCGTACGAGAAGGTGCTCGATGAAGAGCGCCAGGTGCAGAGCACGCTCAATGATGCGCGCCAGCAACTGCAAACGGCACGTGGCCGTCTCGCCTCGCTCGAAGCCTTGCAACACGCTGCATTGGGGCAGGAAGAAAGCGCGGCCAGCACCTGGCTGTCGCAATTCGGCCTGGACAAGAAGCGCCGCCTCGGCGAAGTGCTGCAGGTGGAAGCCGGTTGGGAAACGGCGGTCGAAACCGTGCTTTCCGGCTTTATCGACAGCGTGCTGGTCGATGGCGCGCACGATCTGGCCAAAGAATTTCATGCGCTGAGCAACGCGGACGTCGCTTTGCTCGATGCAGCCGAAGGCGGTGCCGCGACTGCGGGCACGCTGGCTGCACACGTGCGCGGTCCGGCTGCGGCCATCACCATCCTTGGCCACGTGCTGACCGCCGAGAACATCGACGAAGCGCATCAGCGCGTTTCCGGTCTGGCTGCCTTGGCGCCGTATCAATCGGTGATCACGCGCACGGGCGAATGGCTGGGTCCGGGCTGGGCCAGCGTGCGTCGCGCCCAAGGCAATCAGCTCGGCGTGCTGGCGCGCGAGCGCGACATCCGCACGCTTACCGAACAGATCGAATCGCTGGAAGCCCGCATCGAGGAAGCCACTGCGCGCCTGGACGATCTGCGCACCAGCAAGTTCGAAACCGAGCGCGCACGCGACGATGCGCAGCGCGAGTTGTACAACGCGCATCGCCGCCAATCGGAACTGGCCGGTCAGCTGCAAAGCCATCGCGGCAAGGTGGAAACCGCGCGTGCGCGCGCCGAGAAAGTTGCCGGCGAATTGTCGGCGCTGCTCGAACAACTGGATGAACTGCAGACGCAGACACGCGAAGCACGTGCGCGCCTGGACGAATCCGTCAACAACATGGGTGATCTGGAAGATCAGCGCCGCGAACTGGAAAACGAACGCCGTGCCTTGCTGGAAGCCCGCGAAGAAGCGCGCATGAATGCACGCGAAGCCGCCGACCAGGCGCACGCGCTGGCGCTGAGCATGGAATCGAAGCGTTCCTCGCTTGCTTCGCTGGAGCAGGCGCTGGCGCGCATGGATAACCAGATTCGCCAGATCGAAGCGCGCCGCACCGAAATCGCCGAGCAACTTGCCGCCGGTTCCGATCCGATCGCCGAGCTGGAAGCCGAGCGCCAGACCTATCTCGACCAGCGTCTGCTGGTGGACAAGCAATTGGTGGAAGCACGCCGCGCGCTGGAAGATTGCGATATCGAGCTGCGCAAACTGGAACAGCAGCGCCACAACCTGGAACAGGATCTTTCCGGCCTGCGCGAAAGCCTGTCCGAAAAGAAACTGGCTGCGCAGGCGTTGCAGATGCGCGCCGAACAGCTTGCCGAAGCGATTGCCGCGTCAGGTTTGGATCTCGAAACCTTGCTGGCCGAACTGGCCGAAAACGTCGACGCCGCGCAATGGCGCCAGCAACTGACCGATCTCGCACAGAAGATCGCGCGCCTGGAACCGGTGAACCTGGCGGCGATCCAGGAGCATGCCGAGCAGAGCGAGCGCAAGACGTATCTCGACAACCAGCTCACCGACCTCACCAGCGCGATGGAAACGCTGGAAAACGCGATCAAGAAGATCGACCGCGAAACGCGCCAGCGTTTCAAGGAAACCTTCGATCGCGTCAATGCCGGCGTGCAGGAGCTGTTCCCGCGCCTGTTCGGTGGTGGTCATGCCTATCTGGAACTTACGGGCGACGATCTGCTAAGTACCGGCGTGTCGATCATGGCGCGACCGCCCGGCAAGCGCGTGTCCAACATCATGCTGTTGTCGGGTGGTGAAAAGGCGCTGACGGCGGTATCGCTGGTGTTCGCCATCTTTGCGCTCAATCCCGCACCGTTCTGTCTGCTCGACGAGGTGGACGCGCCGCTCGACGAAGCGAACGTCGGCCGCTTCTCGAACATGGTGAAGGAAATGAGCGAGAAGGTGCAGTTCATCTTCGTCTCGCACAACAAGGCCACCATGGAGGCGGCCAGCCAGCTCTGCGGCGTTACCATGCGCGAACCGGGCGTTTCCCGCCTCGTGCAGGTCGATCTCGCCGAGGCCGCGAAACTGGCCGGAGCTGCCTGAGGTAGAGGCTGCCTGAAGTAGAGGACGTACATCATGCTTGGAAACGAATTGGCTGTTGCGTGGAACCCCTGGGTCGGCATTCCGTTGGCCCTTGTCGGTGTGATCGTGCTGGTGCTGGTGTGGCTGTTCGGCGAGCCGAGGAAAGAACAAGGCAAGCGACGCCTCGCTCCCGAATCCACAGCGGAGCGCCGCGAACCTACCTTGGGTGAATCGATTGACGAGGACGAACGGTTCGATGGCGATCCACTGAATCATCGTGATCCCTTGTTTCGAGAGCCCGAGCCGCATCAGGGCGAACTGGACGTCGACCTGCGGGCCGAGCTCGAAAAGCTGGGCGCCACCTTGGCCGATCAACGGCACGAGACGGTCCATCATCCCAAGCCAACCGGGCAATCCGCCTCCATCGTGGAAATGCTGCGTTCGCCCTCCCAGCCAGAACCGGTGCGCGCTGCAGCGGTTGCGCAAGCGCCCCTTGCTCCTCCTGCGCCAGCACCGGTAGCGCCCGTGCAAGCCACTGCGCCAGCACCCGCACCCGCTGCTGCGCCGCGCGTTCCTCCGCGTTCCGACCTGGGCAAGCGTCCCACGCAACTGCCGGTGGAGCGCATCGTCAGCCTGTTCGTGATGGCGCGCGAAGGTCAGGCTTTCAACGGCACGGATTTGATCGTTGCCGCCGAAAAAGCCGGATTGGAATACGGCGACATGGGCATCTATCACCGCCTGGTGGACGGCCGGCGCGAAGCAGGCCCGATCTTCAGCGTCGCCAACATGCTCAAGCCCGGCAGTTTCGACCTGACGCGTCTCGATGCCTTGCGTACGCCGGGCCTCAGCTTCTTCATGACCTTGCCAGGACCGGTCACCGCGCTGGATGCATGGGATGCCATGCTCCCCACCGCACAGCGATTGGCCGAGCTGCTCGATGGCCAAGTGCTGGATGAAGAACGCAACGCATTGGGCCGTCAGCGCATCGCGCATATCCGCGACGAACTGCGCGGCTGGGATCGCGATCACGACGGTGGCGAGATTCGCTTCGGCCGTTGATCGTCAGTTGATCCGCCAAAAAAAGAGCGCCCAAAGGGGCGCTCAATGTTTATCGGGGAAGGGGAAATTGCTCTATCAGGCCGCTTTCGTAGCCAAGGAGCCGATGGAGTGACGGGCCGAAGCGATGGCCTTTACCTTGTGTTCCGCGCTCATGTTCACGCCTTCGGCGCGAATGAACTGCACATCGTCGATGCCGATGAAGCCGAGCACGGCGCGCAGGTAGTTTTCCTGGAAATCCATGCCGGCAGCCGGACCAGTGCTGTATACGCCGCCGCGGCTGGAGGCGATGATCACGCGCTTGCCGCCTGCCAAACCTTCCGGGCCTGCCGGGGTGTAGCGGAAGGTCTTGCCGGCTACCACCACGCGATCGATCCAGGCTTTGAGCTGGCTCGGAATGCCGAAGTTGTACATCGGAGCGCCGATCACCACGACGTCGGCTTCCAGAAATTCATCCAGCACCACTTGGCCGAGCTTGGCCGCATCGCTTTCGGCGTCCATCACCGGCGTCCAATGGGGCAGGGTGTGGGTGCTCAGGTCGCGGTAGGTGATCTGCAGGGAAGGGCTTTCCTCGGCGAGCTGGTTGACGATGGCGGCGGTCAGTTCGCGCGAGACGGAATGCTGGCCCAGGGGGCTTGCGTCAAGATGCAGGAGTTTCATAGCGGTATCTCGGTCCAAGTCGGGCGAGCCGACGTTGGGATTAAAGATAGAATTGGAACAAACGCCCGATAAGATAGGGCTTTCGGAACTTATCGTTCCCCAAAGGAAACGACGATGAATGCATTGCCAGGTGCCATGCAGGACCTGAACGACCTGTACTTCTTTGCCGCCGTGGTCGAGCAGGGCGGCTTTTCGGCCGCCGGGCGTGCTCTGGGAGTGCCCAAATCCCGGCTCAGCAAGCGCATTGCGCAGCTGGAAGATCGCCTGGGTGTAAGGCTGCTGCAGCGGACCACGCGTCGCTTCGTGGTCACCGAGGTGGGCGAGCGTTTCTACGGTCATTGCCGCGCCGTATTGGAAGAGGCACGTGCCGCGCAGGAAGCGGTGGATGAACTGCGTGCCGAACCGCGTGGCGTGGTGCGGCTGAGTTGTCCCGTGTCGATCGCGCAAACGGTGCTGGCCTACATCCTGCCGGAATTCATGGCGAAGTACCCCAAGCTGCAGGTGCGGGTGTTGTCCAATAACCGCCGCGTGGACCTTATTGGCGAAGGCTTCGATCTCGCCATCCGTGTGCGCACCAAGCTCGACAGCGATGCCAACATGATCATCCGCAGCTTCGGCCAGGCGCGCGTGTTCCCAGTCGCCAGTCCGGGTTTACTCAAGCAATACGGTTATCCCGCGCATCCGGAGGATCTTGCGCGGCTGCCGGCGGTGTCGATGCAAGAGCATGAAGGTGCACAGATCTGGGAGCTGTTCGATGCGAATGGCGAACGGGTCAGCGTGGAAGTTCAAGCGCGCCTCATTACCGGCGACTTCGCTGTACTGCTGGAAGCGGCACGTGCCGGCATCGGTGTCGCGCTGTTGCCGGAGTCGCTTTGCGCACCGGCCATCAGCAGCGGCGAACTGGAAATTCTGCTGCCCGAATGGAGCGCACCGCAGGGCATTATGCATTTCGTCTATCCAAGCCGGCGCGGCATGATGCCGGGTGTGCGTGCGCTGGTGGATTTTCTTGCGGAGCGCTTGCCGGAAGCGGCGCGCATCAGTCATGAGGAGTGTTCGAAGCGACCGCTGCCAAAGCGGAATAGGTCAGAGCATCCCTAGATCAGCCATCCACATGACCGTGCTAGTCTTCGCGTTTAGCCTTCCAAATCGCCGCCCATGACCATCGAAACCAAGCTTCCGAAAGTAGGGACAACCATTTTCAGCGTGATGAGTCACTTGGCCTTGCAGCACAAGGCTGCGAATCTAGGCCAGGGCTTTCCCGATTTCGAACCGCCGCAGGCGCTGCGCGACGCAGTGAGCCGGGCCATGGCCAATGGCCTCAACCAATATGCGCCGGGCATCGGCACGGCCGCGCTGCGCGAGCAGATTGCGATCAAGACCGAGCGGCTTTATGGGCATAAGGTCAGTGCGGATAGCGATATCACCGTGACGTCCGGTGCAACCGAAGCACTGTTTGCCGCCATCGCTGCCGTCGTGCGTGCGGGTGAAGAAGTGATCGTGTTCGATCCGGCATATGACTCCTACGAACCGGCAATCGAATTGCAAGGCGCTCGTGCCGTGCATATTCCGCTTACGGTGCCGAGCTTTTCGATCGACTGGCAGCGCGTGCGTGATGCGATCACGCCACGCACGCGTATGATTCTGATCAACAGTCCCCACAACCCTTCTGGCGCTGTGTTGTCAGCGCAGGATCTGGATGAATTGGCGGCGATCGTGCGCGATACACCGATCGTGGTGCTGTCGGATGAAGTGTACGAACACATCGTTTATGACGGCGCTGAACATCAAAGCGTATTGCGCCATCAGGAGTTGGCGGCGCGCAGCATCGTGGTCTCGAGCTTTGGCAAGACGTATCACTGCACGGGTTGGAAAGTCGGTTATGCCGTGGCGCCGGCGAAACTCTCTGCGGAATTCCGCAAGGTGCATCAATACCTGACGTTCTGCACCTTCCATCCGGCGCAAGTCGCGTTTGCAGAATTCCTGGCCAGCACGCCGGAGCATTATCTGGAGTTGCCTGCTTTCTATCAGGCCAAGCGTGATCGTTTCCGCCATCTGCTGGCGTCGTCCCGCTTGAAGCTGCTGGATGTGCCAGGTGGTTACTTCCAGTTGGTCGACTACTCCGCCATCCGTAACGAGGACGACGTAGCGTTCTGCGAATGGTTGGTGAAAGAAGGCGGTGTGGCGGCCATTCCGTTGACACCGTTCTACGAAAAAGCGCCGGGCACGCGACTGGTACGCCTGTGCTTTGCCAAGAGCGACGCCACCATGGAAGCTGCCGCGGAGCGTTTATGCAAACTTTGAATGTCACGCTTGTGCAAGGCGCCACGCGTTGGCACGACGCGCCGGCTAACCGCGAGTATTACGGCGCACTGGTGCGACGGGTGGCAGGGCAGAGCGATCTTGTCGTATTGCCGGAAACCTTTCTCTCAGGCTTCAGTAACGATACGCGCGCCAGCGCGGAAGGTATGGATGGCGAAGGCCTCGCGTGGATGCGCAAGCTGGCGGGCGAGGTGAGCGCAGTGGTCACCGGCAGTCTTGCCATTCGCGAGGATGACAAGGTTTACAACCGCCTGATCTGGGCTCGCCCCGATGGCACTTACGCGCAATACGACAAACGGCACCTGTTCCGCATGGCTGGCGAACACACGCGCTACGGCGGCGGCTCGGAGCGTTTGATCGTGGAGGTGAAAGGTTGGCGTATCCTGCCGCAAGTCTGTTACGACCTGCGCTTCCCGGTGTGGCTGCGCAACCGCCGGCTTGAATCGGCGGCTGGCGGCATGGAATACGATCTGGCGTTGTTCGTCGCCAATTGGCCGGCACCGCGCCGGCAGCCATGGCGCACGCTGCTACGGGCGCGTGCGATCGAAAATCTTGCCTACGTCATCGGCGTGAATCGCGTGGGTGTGGATGGCAATGGTTTGCCGTATGCCGGTGACAGCGCAGTGATTGATCCGGTTGGCGAGCCGCTGGTTGAGCTCGGCACGCAGGAGCAGCTGGTTACCGTGGCGATCGATCCTGCGCCTTTGTTGCAGCATCGCGAACGCTTTCCTGCCTGGATGGATGCCGACGACTTCATGCTCAGCGATGTGTGAGCGGAACGCGCGTGCGCTGACACCGCGTTTCAAAAAAACTTCACAAAGAGTATTGACGGCCGCGCCCAGTACCTGAATAATTCCGCTTCTTGCTTCGGCACCTTTCGATTTTCGGGCGGTAGCCAGGGTAAAGTAGGTTTAAACCACGCGCCCGTAGCTCAGTTGGATAGAGTACCAGGCTACGAACTTGGTGGTCGGGAGTTCGAATCTCTCCGGGCGCGCCATTTTTAGACAGGCATGATGTTGGTTCAAGTCATGCCTGCATTGCAGGCAGTACACCGTTTGCAATGAAACCGGACGAAAGAGGTCCGGCGTGTTCGATACGGATTGACGGGCCAGAGTGTCACCCGTAGCATTTCCGGGCTCAAGTTTGCGAAAGCTGACTGGGTTTCGAAAAACGGGGTATAGCTCAGCCTGGTAGAGCGCCAGCTTTGGGAGCTGGATGTCGTGGGTTCGAATCCCTCTGCCCCGACCAGCAGGTGTTCTGCTTCTCGTCAAAGCGCCTGTAGCTCAACCGGATAGAGCATCGGCCTTCTAAGCCGACGGTTGCAGGTTCGATTCCTGTCGGGCGCGCCAGCTTCGGTGGTTACGGTGGGCGTAGCTCAGTTGGTTAGAGTACCGGATTGTGATTCCGGTTGTCGTGGGTTCGAGTCCCATCGTCCACCCCAATTTCAAGCAGTTCAGGGCCGTTAGCTCAGCTGGTAGAGCAGTTGACTCTTAATCAATTGGTCGTAGGTTCGAATCCTACACGGCCCACCAGCTAAACGAGGCGCTCAGGTTCCCTGAGTGCCTTTTTCTTTGCCTGAGCGCCGGCTCGGCCAATCATGCGGGCGGCAACTTAGGAAGCGCAAAGCACCGAGATCAGCCTGTGGCGCCTTGTCTGCGGCCATCAATCACCTGCCTTTTATTTAATCGCCCAATCTGGATAGCGAATTTGACCGCCTAGACGAGAAGGGCGGCGGGCAGGCTCGATTTATATGATAAATACCCAGCCAATCGATCGCGCGCGTGTCTGCGTCGCGGGAATTTTTGGATGCTAGCGGTGAGGGGGATATGGTGCGTAGATCCAACATTTCATTGCTTGGCCTGGTGTTGTTTGCCGGCGCTGCTACTGTCGCCCATGCCACGTCGCTGGCCACGCTCGACCGCCATGGCGCGTGGGTCACGGTCGAGGCTTATGGCCCGAACGTTGTCCACATCACCATCGCTGCCGACAAGGCCGAGGTGCTGAAGGCGCCCGGTTACGGCATTCTGGCCGATCACGCTGACAACTCGGCCTTCCACGAAACCAGTGATCAGGGTGGTGACACGTTTGCTTCTTCGGATCTCACCTTGCACGTCGATGCCGCACCGCCGCCGCATACACCGGGCGTCATGGAACGGTACTTTGCGCCGACTCTGGCGCCGGTCCACTTGCAGGTAAAGAACGCCAAGGGCGAAACGGTCGTCAACATGATCGACTGGAACATGTCGCCCCACGAAGTGGCGGGTGAGGCCACCTATCAAGTAGGCGCTACGTTTTCAGCACCGGCGGACGAACACTATTACGGCATGGGCCAGAACCAGGACAGTCTCGGTCCGCTCGATTTGCGCGGTCGTGTGATCGACTGCCAGCATTGGTACGACGCACCGAGTGGCGAAACGGTCTGTGTCCCGTTCATGGTGTCGTCCAAGGGCTACGGCATTATTTGGGATAACCCATCCGATACGCGTTTTGTCGCCGGTATTCGTGGCCGCACCAGCTTCGAGTCGAAAGTTGGCGAGCGCGTCAGTTTCTTCGTGATCACGGGCGAGACGCCGGAAGCGATCTATTCGGCGTATGCGCGGGTGACGGGCAAGACGCCGATTCCGCCCAAGGCTGCCTTTGGTTTGATTCAATCCAAGGCGCGCTACGCTAGCCAGGCGGAAGTCCTGCGCGTCGCACACACGTATCGCGAAAAACACTATCCGCTCGACATCATGGTAGTCGACTGGTTCTATTGGACCCATATGGGTCAGCTGGATATCAATCCTGCCGAGTTTCCCGATCCGGACGGCATGAACAAGCAGCTGCATGACATGGGCATGCAGTCGATCATATCGATCTGGCCACGCTTTGAACGCGCCAGTCGTTACTTCAGCGAGCTGGATGCCAAAGGTTATTTCCTGAAGGATAAAGATGGGAAAACGGTCGATGGCCTGCCGTTCCGTTCCGATCGCGCGGGTGCATTGATCGATTCGACCAATCCTGCAGCACGCAAGTGGTATTGGGAGCATGCTCGCGACAACATTCTGTCGCACGGCTTCGACTATCCATGGCTCGACGAGACCGAGCCGGATCTGGTGCCGGATGGATTTTTCTATTCGATCGGTTCGGGCGATCGGTATCACAACGTTTTCCCGCTGCTGCACGTGGAAGGTTTTGCGCAGGGTATGCGCGCCTGGAAACCTGATAAGCGCGTGCTGATTCTTTCGCGTGCGGCGTATCTGGGTTCGCAGCGTACCGGTGCGTTGTTCTGGTCGTCGGATATCGATCCGACCTGGGAGGCCTTGCAGCGTCAAATTCCCACCGGCCTCAACATGACAGCGTCGGGTATTGCGTATTGGGGCAATGACATTGGCGGTTGGCAGTACTTGCCACAGACGACCACTGCAACCAAGCCGCCGTTGCTCGATCCATCGGATGCGCGCGACGTGGTGGGGCAGAACAACGACTACCCGGAACTGCTCACGCGCTGGTTCGAATACGGCACCTTCTTGCCCACGCTGCGTTTGCATGGCGATCGTAAACACACGGAAATCTGGGCGTTCGGTCATCAGGCCGAGGCGATCATGGCGAAGTACGATGCGCTTCGTTATCAGCTGATTCCGTACATCTACAGCCAGGCCAAGAAAACCTACGACACAGGCGCGCCGTTCATGCGCGCGTTGTGGATGGATTTCCCGAACGACCCCAACGTCGCCAGCATCGGCACGGAATATATGTTCGGTCCTGCCTTCCTGGTGGCGCCAGTTACCGAACAGGGCCAGACGGAGAAAGAGGTTTATCTGCCTGCTGGCAGCGATTGGTATAACTTCTGGACGAATGAAAAGCTGGCCGGTGGTCGCTGGGTCAAAGTGGCTGCGCCGATCGACCAGATTCCTGTATTTGTTCGCGCGGGTTCGGTCGTGCCGTTGGGTTCGGCGATCCAGTCGACGGCATCGAAGCAGTCCATCGCCGAGATTCGTGTCTACCCTGGCAAGGACGATGACTTCGCGCTGTATAACGACGACGGCACTTCTTACGGCTATCAATCAGGGAGAAGCACCACGACCCGGCTGCATTGGAACGATGCATCCGGTGCTTTGCGCGCCACCGGTGGTGATGAAGCGTTCGACAAGACGGTTTCGAGCCTCGTCAAAGTGATCAAGTAAGCAAGTGAAGGCCAGGCAACATGTGCCTGGCCTTCACGCTGTCCTGGTTTCAAGCAACATCGGTGAGGGCAGAGTGCAATCCGGGTGCATCCGGTTGAGGCTGTAGACAGCAC
Source organism: Dyella sp. (assembly GCF_035277725.1). Taxonomy (GTDB): domain Bacteria; phylum Pseudomonadota; class Gammaproteobacteria; order Xanthomonadales; family Rhodanobacteraceae; genus Dyella_B. The sequence continues at coordinate 12,150 of NZ_DATEJY010000123.1, forward strand.
CGGCCAATCCCGTCATCAGACCCGGTGTGAAAGCATCGCGGGCCATGCCGCCGACGATACCGCCGTGTTCCTCGATGGCCGAAACAACGCGGGCAGCAGGATGGATGGCGTCCAGTCGACAGCCTTCGACATCCCATTGCGCTGCGCGCACGAGCCACTCGCACAGCGAGAAATCGCCATGGCAGAGCGTGTGGCTGGAACCCCATTTATCGCGTGCGGCAGCCACCGCGCGGCGCAGCGTATGCAGATGTTGTTGATTGCCGCTGCGCGCGTAGAGATCACCTGCAGCCAAACCGATGCCGACGCTGCCGTAGCACCAGTTATGGAAGCTTTCGCGGCGCACGCCTTGTTGCGTGACGAACCAGTTGCCGACGGTTTCGTCGTATTGGTCGTGCTGAAGACGAAAACCGCGTTCCGCTATCGCACTCCAGCGTGCGCGATCGGCATCGTTGCCGGCTCCGGCCAACACGAGCCGCGCTAGTGACCAGGCGATTCCCATCGAACCATGCGCAAATCCGCCGATCGGATCGGGCGTGCGCATGGTTGGCCAATAAGCGGCATCGCCGGTGATGACGGCGGTGTCGGCAAGGTAGTCAGCCGCGCGTGCGGCCAGATCAAGCCAGCGTTGTTGGCGGGTTGCTTCAGCCAGCCCGATCAGGGGAACGATAGCGCCTGACGCCCCACCGAGGATGTCGAATGCTTTGTCATTCTCGAACCCCAGGCGTTCCAGCGCTTCGCCGAAATGCATGGCGCGATCGAGGCAGGCGGAATCTCTTTGCAGATGATGCAGCGTCAACCATGTCCAGATTTGAGCGCCATAGCCAGTGAAGCCGCCGGACAGCTCCTGTTGTTCGTCGGCTTCCATGGCACGCAGCACCTGCAGCGCGCCTGACAATGTTTCTTCGACACCTGCCACGGCATCGGCACGATTCGCAGCGGTTTCGTGCACATAGCCGGCTAGCGCCGCTGCTACGCCAGCCAAGCCGAAATACAGATCCGTTGCCAGCGGTTGCACTTGCCAACCGGCGCGGTTGATCTCCGGCGTGATCCAGGTCACCGAGCGATCCTTGCCGCGTACGGAGAGCCGCAGCAATCGCTCGACCGCTTCGGCAGCCAGCTTGCGTCGGCGTTGGTCGAGGTGCTCCGCATGCGGATGACGCGCCGCATAGCGGCGTTCACTTCGCACATCTTCGGGTTGATCTTCGGAGAGATTGAGGTGCGTGGCGACAAGTGCGCTGCGAATGGTGAGTTCTTCCAGCTCCAGACGCATGGCGCGCCAATCGGCCAGTGCTTCGTCAATGCGCGTACGTGCCAATGGCGCGGCAAAAATGGGAATGTCGCCGTAGCACAAGTCGGCAATTTCAGTATCAATCTCCGACGCCGCGGACGGTGCCTGCGGCAGTACAGCAGCGTTGCGCGCCAGAAGGTCGCGCGCACGCGCGATGGCTTTGGGTTCATCGTGCAATGACGCGGGATGCCAAAGCATGCGCCCGATTTCCACATAAGCTTGAGTGGGGCGGCGAATGTCGCGCGCCTGGCAGTTTTCAAAATCAGCCAGCAGAGGCGCGAGTTCACCTCGTGCATCCAACTGCCGGAGTCGTGCCGTCACTTCGAGGAAGCTTTCGCTAAGCTGGTTCCAATATTTTGAAACGTCGGGTTCGGCACTTGGGTGATTCTGTGCAGGCAGCAAATCGGCTTTGATAATGTCCAATCGTGCGGCGGTGCTGCCTTCCTGTGCGATCACCGGTACGTGCACTTGCGGTTGTTCACCAGGTAGCGCGCCGGCCGCCGACATGTCGACGCCGAAGAAACCCAGTGCCGGTCCGCGATAGGGAACGATGCCAGTGCGCAATACGGAATTGCGGATCAGTTCTGCAGCCGCGTCGAATGCATCGCCATATTTTGACGGCGGAGCTTTGGGCATCATCGAGAACAGACTTTCGACGTCGATCACCACCGGGACGGGGCCGCAGGCGATCAGGTTTTCATGGTGAATGTCGGTGCCGCCGAGTACGCGCAATGTCGCCAGCCATGCTCCCAGGTTACGATAGAACACACGCAACTCTGCGTCATCGTGGCAATAGCGATGAGTGACGAATTCGGCCCAGCCGTAATCCCCGCAATCGATCACCTCGGGCACGCGTATCCGATGGAGATCAGTGCCAAAGACGCACGCCAGGAATGTTTCGAGCACGCGATCGATGCGCAACGAGCGGGGTTTGTAAATGACCTCGCCGCCGTCCAATGACAGCTTCGCTACGGATTGTCCGCCGCCGTGCAAATCGCCTTGGCCGAGACTCAGGCCGATAAGGCAGCCGTGCGGATGACCTGGAAGTTGTGCGAGCTTGTCGCGATCAGCTGCGAATCGTGCAATCAGCGCTTCGATCGCATGGCGTTGCGCATTCAAGGCACGCGAAAGTCGTTCGTGCAGGCTTGGGTAGCGCTGATTGAGATGCTCAAGGAAGGCCGGCTGCTGGGCGTGTTGCACGAACTGGGCGAAACCACCCGCATCGTCGGGGGCGGTCAATTCGCCTGCGCGCTTCGCGGCATGTAATTCCAGCAGCAACACACGGCTGAGTTTGAAGCTGGCGTTGGCGTTGAGCGCATCTTCCGCGGTGCGGCGAACAAGCGTCAATTCGTCGGCTGATAACGCCGCAGCAAACTCAACGAGTCGTGCCGCGAACACGGCTCGGATAGGGGCGGTAAAACCCAGGATGACGGGTGCAAAGGAATCGGACGCACGCGTTTCGGTCGTTATCGACACAGGCAGGTTCCTTGCTGTGATCGTGGAAAACCGCGGGAAAACGGATGCAGCGCCAACGCGCAGCGTGTGGCAAAAAAATGAAAGTGACGCTGCGCGTTGGCCGGTTTACATCAACAGCAAGCGCAGGTGCTTGCGCAAATCTTGCCGCTGAACGAGCACGTCGTAGCGCCCGAGATGAGCACCTTGCCGATGCCCGGATCGGTCAATGCTGCTTCAGTTGCCGCAGCACCTTCGATGTAAAGCGGGCCTGCGGGATTATCCAGGCCTTCATCACCACTCAGCCAACCCGAAACGACTTCATCAATCTGTTGCATAACTATCTCCTTTTGCGAAGCAAAGAGTTAGAACAGCGAAGGCGTGGATTCGAGATGCCACATGTCGCCACGGCTCCCGAATCCGAGCCGGTTCAGAACGTTGACACACACATGGACGCAGGTTTGCTCGTGGACAGTGATCCCCTTCCTGCAAGCAGGTGGTCCTGAGCAAACCGCGGCCACCTTGCTCCCGGCCCAAGGCGGCTGTCAATTGCCGGTCGTGGGTATTGGAACGACTGTCAAAAAAAAGCGAGCGGGTTGCTGCAGTGCGAAAAGGGTTGTCATGCAAGCGCCGTGCGCTTGTGCTGGGCCGTCGCCGAACCTTAAAATGAATCTCTTTGGCGCAAGGTCGCCATCGCCCAGGTCGCGGCAGGGCAGACGTTCGAAGGTTGTGGGTCAGCCGGAGAAAGTCTTTGAGAATCCGCAGCTTGTAATCCGGCGAACGATGCGAAAGTGGCGGAATTGGTAGACGCACTGGATTTAGGTTCCAGCGGGTAACCCCGTAAGGGTTCGAGTCCCTTCTTTCGCACCATCCGAACCTTGAGCTGATTTTTGCGGGCGGCGAGCCGCCTCGGCGCCGGTACGGGCCATTACAGGACATTCCAGGAGACGTCATGCAGTTTTCAGTTGAAAACGTCGGCAAGCTCGAGCGCAAGCTCACGGTCAAATTTCCGGCAGAGCGCTTTGAGTCGCAAGTCAGCGCGCGCATCGCCGAGATGAGCCGCACGGTACGGCTGAAAGGCTTCCGCCCGGGCAAGGTGCCCGCCAACGTGATCCAGCAGCGCTTCGGTGCTCAGGTGCGCGGCGAAGTGCTCTCCGATCTCATCAGCAGCACCTTGCGCGAGGCGTTCGAAAAGGAAAACCTGCGCCCGGTTGCCAACCCCGCCATCGATACCACCGGTCAGCCGGAAAATGGCGAGATCGCCTACACGGCCACCTTCGAGGTGATGCCGGAATTCCCTGAAATCGACGTCGCCGCGCTGGAGATCAGCCGCCCTACGGCAGAAGTGACCGATGCTGACGTCGAGAAAATGATCGAGACCCTCCGCCAGCAGCGTCGCAGCTTCAACGAAGTCGAGCGCGCGTCGGCGGAAGGCGATTTCGTAATGTTCGAATATGACGCCGTCGCCGGCAACTACCGCTTCCCGGCCGAAGGCCAGGAACGGGCCGGCAGCGTGCTGGGTTCCGGCACCCTGTTCAAGGCGCTGGACGGCGCGCTCACCGGCCACAAGGCGGGCGAGACGTTCGAAAGCGACATCGAATTTCCGGCCGACTTCCGCAACGAGCAGCTGGCCGGCAAGACTGCCAAGGTGAACTTCAGCATCGTGAAGGTGCAGGAAGCCCAACTGCCGGAAGTGGATGCTGAGTTCATCAAGCTGTTCGGCATCGACGACGGCGACATGGATCATTTCCGCAAGGAAGTGCGTGCCAATCTGGAGCGTGAGCTCAAGGCCGCCCTGATGGGCCGCCTGAAGTCGCAGGTGGCCGAGAAGCTGGCCCAGACCTACAGCAGCCTGGAAGTCCCCAATTTGATGGTGCAAGGCGAAGCACGCAACCTGGCGGCCGCCAGTGTGCCGCGCGGCCAGCAGCCTCCGCAGCAACTGATCGACTCCGCTGCGCCGGCCGCACGGCTGCGCGTCATCGCCGGTCTGCTGATGGGCGAGATCGCGCGCAAGAGCGAACTCAAGCTTGACCGTATGCGCCTGGCTGAGCAGCTCGCTGCCATTGCCTCGACCTATGAGGAGCCGGAGAAGGTCATTGAACTCTACAACGGCGATCCCCAACTGATGTCCGGGCTGCAGAACCGCGTCATGGAAGATCAGGTGGCCGAGTGGGTGGCCGAACACGCCAACACCACCGTGCAGAACCTGAGCTTCGACGAAGTGATGCGTCCGGTCGGCGCCTGAGACGATTCGTTCAGGCCTGGCGAGTAAGACAAGACGCGGGAGAGTGCCTTTCTGCACTTTTCCGCGCGCCAAGTTCACTAGACATTCGAACGCGGCAGCGCGAATCGAGCACATACGTGATGTGCCAGATTCGCGACTTGTTCTCGCCGGCTTAGCTAGCGGATGGAATTACCTACCTGCTAGTCTGGCTTGATCATACGAATCGTTATTCAGTCCCCACTTCCGGAGAGCCGCACGCATGGCCATGGACCCGATCCAGAACCTCAACCTGGTGCCGATTGTCGTCGAGCAGACCGCTCGCGGCGAACGTTCGTATGACATCTATTCGCGCCTGCTGAAGGAACGCGTGATCTTCCTGGTCGGCGAAGTAAACGACCAGGTTGCCAACTTGCTGGTGGCGCAGATGCTGTTCCTCGAATCGGAGAATCCCGACAAGGACATCCATCTGTACATCAACAGCCCCGGCGGCGCCGTTACCGCGGGCTTGGCGATCTACGACACCATGCAATTCATCAAGCCCGACGTGAGCACGATGTGCGTCGGACAGGCTTGCAGCGCCGCATCGTTGCTCCTGATGGCCGGTGCCAAGGGCAAGCGCTATTCCTTGCCCAATTCGCGTGTGATGATCCATCAGCCTTCGGGCGGCGCACGCGGCCAGGCCACCGATATCGAGATCCAGGCCCAGGAAATTCTGTACCTGCGTCGTCGACTGAACGATATCTACGTCCATCACACGGGCCAGCCGCTCGATAGGATTGAACGTGATATGGAACGTGATCGTTTCATGAGCGCTGAGCAGGCCAAGGAATATGGACTGATCGATGCCGTTCTGGACCGTCGCGCCGTCGAAACGGTCAAGTCGGCCTGATTTCGGCCGATCTCCATCACATAACCGAGGTTCCGGGTCCGGGTGCGGACTCGGAACCCTGTGCTATTCTCGACCCGTACCGGGATTTTCTAGCAGGATCAAACGAATGACTGACGAGCGGCAAGGCCGTTCCAACGACAGCGGCAAGATTCTTTACTGCTCCTTCTGCGGCAAAAGCCAGCATGAGGTGCGCAAGCTGATCGCGGGTCCATCCGTGTTCATCTGCGACGAGTGCGTGGAGCTGTGCAACGACATCATCCGTGAGGAGCTGGAAGAGAAGGCTGCCTCCGGACGCAGCCAGCTTCCCAAGCCCAAGGAGATCATGGAGACCCTCGACCAATACGTGGTCGGGCAGACGCGCGCCAAAAAGGCGCTGGCCGTCGCGGTCTACAATCACTACAAGCGGATGGAATCGCGCCAGCGCAGCGATGACGTCGAGCTGGGCAAATCCAACATTCTTCTCATCGGCCCGACCGGTTCGGGCAAGACGCTGCTCGCGGAAACGCTGGCGCGCTTGCTCAACGTGCCGTTCACCATCGCCGACGCCACCACGCTGACCGAAGCCGGCTATGTCGGCGAGGACGTGGAAAACATTATCCAAAAGCTGTTGCAGAAGTGCGACTACGACGTGGAGAAAGCGCAGTCGGGTATCGTCTACATCGATGAGATCGACAAGATCTCGCGCAAGAGCGAGAACCCGTCCATTACGCGCGATGTCTCCGGCGAAGGCGTGCAGCAGGCGCTGCTCAAGCTGATCGAAGGCACGCTTGCTTCTGTGCCGCCGCAGGGTGGCCGCAAGCATCCGCAGCAGGAATTCCTGCAGGTCGACACCAAGAACATTCTGTTTATTTGCGGTGGCGCGTTCGCGGGTTTGGAGAAGGTCATCCAGCAGCGTTCCGAAACCACCGGTATCGGCTTCTCTGCGGAAGTGCGGTCGAAAGAACGCACCGAAAATCTCGGCAAGGTGTTGGCCGAAGTGGAGCCGTCGGATCTGGTGCGCTTCGGTCTGATTCCGGAATTCGTCGGCCGCCTCCCGGTTGTCGCCACTCTGGATGAGCTTGACGAAGCGGCACTCGTAAAAATTCTCACCGAACCGCGCAACGCCGTCACCAAGCAGTTCCGCAAACTGTTCGAGATGGAAGGCGTGGAGCTTGAGTTCCGTCCGGAAGCACTGCAGGCGATTGCGCGCAAGGCACTCAAGCGCAAGACAGGCGCGCGTGGCCTGCGCACGATTCTGGAGCAGGTACTGCTGGACACCATGTACGAGCTGCCTTCGCTTGAGCATGTCAGCAAAGTGGTGGTGGACGATGCTGTCATTGAAGGCCAGGCAGAGCCTTATCTGATTTATCGCGGCAACTTGCAGCAACAGGCACGCATCGGTAGCGAAAAGAGCGGCGACGCCGCTGCCTGATCACCATCTTTGGATGTCACGAAACGGCCCCGGCGGTCTCCGCCGGGGCCGTGTGTTTTCTGTTATACGGCCAGCACTTGTGTGAACCGCGCATCGCCTCCACTTGACGACTCAATGGCCTCGGCGCAGTGTCGGGGTCGTCAGCCAAACGCGGCGCCGGATGTGCTGCATGAGTTCGGGTGAACCGAACCGGTTGACGACGTAAGAATGGCCCGGATGGCTATTCAAGGTTTTCCACCTTTTTCGCGAGAGATCCCCTGCGATGGCAAAAAGTGCCGCAATTCCCACCACTACTGGCGCCGCCTTGGATGTACTGCCGGTGCTTCCGCTGCGTGACGTGGTCGTGTACCCGCACATGGTGATACCGCTGTTTGTGGGACGCGACAAATCCATGCGTGCACTTGAGCGCGCCATGGAAGGCGAGCGGCAGATCCTGCTGGTCGCGCAGAAAAGTCCTGACATTGACGATCCGGCGATCAAAGATCTGCATCAGGTCGGTACGCTCGCCGGCGTGTTGCAATTACTGAAGCTTCCCGATGGCACCGTGAAGGTGCTGGTCGAGGGCCAAGCACGAGTGTCCATTGATGAGTATCAGGACGAAAGCGGCATGCTTGTAGCGCGCTCGCACGTCATTGAGCCCGTCTACAGCATCAAGGAGCGCGAGCTGGATGTGGTATCGCGCACGCTGGTGTCGCTGTTCGAGCAGTTGGTCAAGCAGAGCCGCAAGCTTCCGCCGGAAGTGCTGGCGACGTTGTCCGGCATTGACGATCCTTCGCGCTTGGCCGATTCCATCGCCGCGCACTTGTCCGTGCGCATGGCCGACAAACAGAAAGTGCTGGAGACAGCCGACGTCGCTCAGCGCCTTGAATTGCTGATCGGCCTTGTCGATGGTGAAATCGATCTGCAGCAAGTGGAAAAGCGCATCCGCGGCCGAGTGAAGTCGCAAATGGAAAAGAGCCAGCGCGAGTACTACCTCAACGAGCAGATGAAGGCGATCCAGAAGGAGCTGGGGGAGGGCGAGGAAGGCCCGAACGAAATCGAAGAACTGCAGAAGAAAATCGAAGACGCCGGCATGCCCAAGCCGGTGCTCGCGAAGGCGCGCCAGGAATTTGGCAAGCTGCGTCAGATGTCGCCGATGTCGGCCGAAGCGACTGTGGTGCGCAACTATCTCGATTGGCTGATTGGCGTGCCGTGGAAAAAGCGCAGCAAGGTGCGCAAGGATCTCGCTTTGGCGCAGCAGGTATTGGACGCCGACCATTTCGGTCTGGAGAAGGTGAAGGAACGCATCCTCGAATACCTCGCCGTGCAGCAGCGCGTCAGTGCCATGAAGGGCCCGATCTTGTGCCTCGTCGGTCCGCCTGGCGTCGGCAAGACATCGCTTGGCCAATCGATCGCCAAGGCGACCAACCGCAAGTTCGTTCGCATGAGCTTGGGCGGCGTGCGCGATGAAGCGGAAATTCGCGGCCATCGCCGCACCTACATCGGTTCGATGCCGGGTCGCATCGTGCAGAACATGAACAAGGTCGGCAGCAAGAATCCGCTGTTCGTGCTGGACGAAATCGACAAGATGTCGATGGACTTCCGTGGCGATCCGTCATCGGCGTTGCTGGAAGTACTCGATCCGGAACAGAACCACACGTTCAACGATCACTATCTGGAAGTCGATCTCGATCTTTCGGAAGTGATGTGGATTGCGACGGCGAACTCGCTGAACATTCCTGGGCCGCTGCTGGATCGTATGGAAGTTATCCGCATCCCCGGTTACACCGAGGACGAGAAACTCGCCATCGCGCAGAAGTATCTGCTGCCCAAACAGATAAAGGCCAATGGTTTGAAGCCCGACGAAGTTGCCGTCGATGAGGAAGCCGTGCGCGACATCGTGCGCTATTACACGCGTGAATCGGGCGTGCGCAATCTAGAGCGTGAGATCTCCAAGATCTGCCGCAAGGTCGTCAAGCAAATCACCCTGGGTGAACTCAAGGAAGGTGCGGAACCCGCCAAGGCGAAGAAGTCGGCCAAGGCGGCATCGGGTAAGGTCAAGGTGAATTCCGACAATCTCGAGAAGTATCTCGGCGTGCGTCGCTTTGACTTTGGCCGCAAGGAACAGCAAAACGAGATCGGCCTCGTCACCGGTCTTGCATGGACGCAGGTCGGCGGTGATCTCCTAAGCATCGAAGCATCGATCGTGCCCGGCAAAGGGCGCCAGGTGCATACCGGCCAGCTGGGTGACGTCATGAAGGAGTCGATCCAGGCGGCTTTGTCGGTGGTGCGTGCGCGTGCCAACCAGCTCGGCATCGATCCGGATTTCCATGAGAAATTCGACCTGCACATCCACGTACCGGAAGGTGCTACACCGAAGGATGGTCCGAGTGCAGGCATCGCGATGTGCACGGCGCTCGTGTCGGCGTTAACCAAGGTGCCGGTGCGCTCCGAAGTGGCGATGACGGGTGAAATTACGCTGCGCGGCCGCGTGCTGCCGATCGGTGGGCTGAAGGAAAAATTGCTGGCGGCGCATCGTGGCGGCATCACTACCGTGATCATTCCGGACGAGAACCGCAAGGATCTTGCGGACATTCCGGAAAACATCACCGGATCGCTGGATATTCATCCGGTACGCTGGATCGATGAAGTGCTCGACATTGCGTTGGAGCATCCGCTACAACCGTTGCCGGCCAAAGAACCTGCCGAGGCTGGTACCAGCGCGGAAGCAGTGCCGCACGAGGATGGCGCTGAAACACCCGCGCGTCCGCACTGATTGCCTTTGTTTTTAGGCTGCATTGCGATGGGCGACACGTTCTGCGTGTCGCCCATTTCGTATCGCGGCTTAACACAGCCGGATGGCATTTGCATAGCATTTCCTTGCACGCAAATGCCGCTGCTGAATCTCCGCAATGCGTTGGTATTGCTTGTATTGCGGACCCTTGGGGGCGCTGGTATAAAGTCTCACCTCATCCTGACGTCTCACCCGACGCACAGTGATGCGGGTCTGCGTGGCAGCGCCCAGCACGAATCCGACTCTTTCCCGCCAAGTCCTCAAGTCCCAACCTTTCCGCGGGCCGAATACCTGTTTAAGGGAGTAACTCAATGAACAAAACCGATCTGATCAATGCCGTCGCCGAAAAGGCCGAACTGACCAAGGCCGACGCAGGCCGTGCGCTCGAAGCGTTCTTCGAGACCGTGCAGAAGGCGCTGCAAAACGGTGACGACGTCGCGGTCGTCGGCTTTGGTACCTTCACCGTACGCAGCCGTGCTGCCCGTACCGGCCGCAATCCGCGCACGAACGAGGAAATCAAGATTGCCGCGTCCAAGGTTCCGGCATTCAAGGCTGGCAAGACGCTCAAGGACGCCCTAAACTAAGCGGCCCGCTAGGGTCCGGGTGCTTAGCTCAGCGGTAGAGCGTCGCCCTTACAAGGCGAGGGTCGTAGGTTCGATCCCTACAGCACCCACCAGTAACGTGGAGCGGTAGTTCAGTCGGTTAGAATGCTGGCCTGTCACGCCGGAGGTCGCGGGTTCGAGTCCCGTCCGCTCCGCCACGGTTTGCAAGGGCGCCCCCGTGGCGCCCTTGTTGTTTAGGTCACGCGCGGCGACGCGCAGAACATCATCATCGCGGGAAGAATCCATGCTGCAGTCACTACGCGACAAGATGCAAGGATGGCCGGCCATCATCGTGCTGGGTGTTGCCGTATTCGCCATGTCGTTCTTCGGTATCGAAGGCTACTTCAACTCACATGTTGAAACCTTTGTCGCTAAGGTCGGCAAGCGTGAAGTCAGCCAACAGCAGTTCCAGGACACGGTCAATCGCCTGCGTCAGCAGCAGCGCGCGCAACTGGGCGATCACTTCGATCCGACCGTGTTCGACAAACCCGAATTCAAGCAGCAGATCCTGGACGAACTGGTCGGCCAGCAATTGCTGCTGCAGGCCAACGAAGACCTCGGCATGCGCGTCTCCGATCAGGCGCTGCGCGATACCATCGCCTCCATGCCTGCCTTCCAGGTCGATGGTAAATTCAATGCCGATATGTACCGCGCACAATTGGCTGGTGCGGGCATGACGCCGGAGATGTACCAGGCCAACGTGCGCAGCTCGCTGGAAAGCAGCTTGCTGCCGGATGCCATCAGCAGCAGCGCCATCATCACGCCTGCTGACATCGATCGTTACCTGGACGTCAAGCTGCAGCGTCGCGACATTCGCTATTTCGTGCTGCCGCGTCCGGCACCTGCGGATAGCCAGGTGACGGACGCGCAGGTGCAGGATTACTACAAGGCGCACCAAGCGGATTTCATGAATCCGGAACAGGTGTCGCTCAAATACATCGAAGTGAACGGCGCGGACCTGAAAGCTGATACCCAGCCCACCGATGAAGATCTAAAGAAGCGCTACCAAGCGGAACTTTCGCGTTTCGGCATGCCGGAAGAGCGCGAGGTCTCGCACATCCTGATCAACGTGCCGAAGAACGCCACGCCTGCGCAGCAGAAAGCCGCGTTGGACAAGGCAGAAAAGATCGCTTCCGAAGCCACGCCCGCGGATTTCGCCAAGCTGGCACAGCAAGATTCGGATGACCTTGGCTCGAAGCTGCAAGGCGGTGACCTGGGCTGGCTGCAGAAAGGCGTCACTAATCCCGCTTTCGATGCCGCGATGTTTGCCATGCAGAAGGGGCAGATCTCCAAGCCGGTACTGTCCGACGAGGGCTACCACATCATCTACCTGCGCGACGTTCGCAGCGGCCAGACCAAGCCGTTCGAGCAGGTTCGCGATCAGCTTCTGAAAGAAGCCACCACCGGCGAACGCGACCGCGCCTATAACGAGACCGCCGGCAAGATGACCGATCTCACTTCGCAGAATCCCGGCTCATTGGAACCGGCCGCGCAGGCTCTGCATCTGGAGATCAAGCAAACGCCGCTGTTCGGCCGCGAAGGCGGGCAGGGCATCGCCGCAAACCCCAAAGTCATTGCTGCCGCGTTCTCCAATGACGTGCTCGCATCAGGCAACAATTCGCCTTTGGTCAACCTCGACAAGAGTGATTCGGTGGTCGTGCGAGTGGACAAGCATGTGCCGGCCTCGCCCAAGCCTGTCGCTGAAGTGCATGATGCGATCATGCAGAAGATTCTCGATCAGCGCATTGCCGAGGCGGCACGCCAAAAGGCAGACGTGCTGGTGCAGCGCTTGAGCAAGGGTGAGGACATTGTCGCCGTCGCCGGTGCCGAGCATGCTGATCTGCAAACAGCGAACGAGGTGCAGCGCGTCCAGCAAGCCCAGCAGGGCCCGAATGTGCCGCAGCCGGTGCTGACCCAGGCATTCAAGACACCGCATCCGGCTGCCGACGGCAAGCCGCAGTACGCCAGCGTTGCGTTGGACCATGGTTCATTCGCCGTGCTGGCTGTCGACAAGGTCGAGGCTGGCGATCTTTCCAAGCTGACGCCTGATGACCGCCAGCAGCTTTATCGCCAGATGGTGCAGGCTTATGGTGGCGTGGAAACGCAGGGTTTCGTCGATATGCTCAAGGCGAAAACCAAGATCGAGATGGCCAAGGACCGCATGTAACGCAGCAGCGTACGTGTCCTGCGAAAAAGCGGCTCGCAAGAGCCGCTTTTTTTATGCATTCCCGTTTGGAGATATAAACGCGAGGCCCGCTTGGTCATCGCCTAGGTGCGGGTTGGCATCGGCAAGCCGCACGCCGCTGTGCGTTTAGTGACTAGCCGAGTCGAGCTTGAGCACCTGACCAGGCTTCAGCGGTTTGCCGTGCAGATGGTTCAGCCGTTCAAGCGAGTTAACGCTGACCGAATAATTGCGCGCGATTTGCCAGAGGCTTTCACCGGGCTTCACCACGTGCGTCCTGGCGTGACGTGGCGCTGCGTCTTGCGCGCTCTGCTCTGGCTTGTCGGCATACATCGCCGGCAATGGGGGGTTGGGAGACGTGCTGGCCACCATGTCTTGTTCGTTGGCGATCTGCATCGCGCTGCGCAGCAGCTCTGCATTGCGGCGTGGCATCAATAGATGCCCAGGTGCATCCGCACTCAGGAAATCGCCTTGCAAGGCTGGATTGAGACGCTTCAAGTCGTCGGTTTCCATGCCGGCGTGATCGGCTGCGGAGGACAACGTCATGTCATGTTTTATCTGCACCGTTTCAAGGTGCTGATCGGCGGGCAGCGTGGGCAGTTCCACGTTGAAACGCGCTGGATCGCGCACCACACAGGAGATTGCCAACAGCTTGGTGAGGTGTTCCCGGGTCACCTTCGGTACCGGCCATTTCGGAATGGCCGGTTCGTCCGGGGGCAACCCATGTTGTTGCACCATTCGCTGGACACTGTTTTCGCCGCGATTAAACGCATAGTCGACGAGGCGCCAGTCGTGCAGTTGATCGTGATAGTCGTGCAGCATGCGCATCACGCCGTCCGTCGCGGCGGACGTATCCAGGCGGCCATCGTAACCGCGTTCCACATGCAGCCCCATGACGTGCGCTGTGCTTTGGACGATCTGCCACATGCCTGCGGGAAGATTGCGATGGCCTGGTACGGGTCGATATTGGCTTTCCACCCACGGCAATAGCACGAACTCGCCGGCCACATCATGTTTCTCCGCGGCTTGTTGCACATAGATGATGCGCGGTAGCACATCGCTCATTTGCTGCTCGAAACGCTGCGGGTTTTGCGTATAGCGATGCGCCCACACCGTGATCTGCGGATCGGCATCGCAATCGGCCATGGCAAAGCTGTCGCGCAGTTTGTCCCACACATTGGCGTTTGTTTCCTCCGGCGTAGCCGGTGAAGGGGATGCTTGCGGTGTAGGTGATGGCGTAGCGGGTAGCGGGCTTGGCGTAGGTGAGACCGTAACTGGAGCAGGCGTTGCCGGTTTGTTTGCGGGTGGCGTCGCACATGCCGCCAACAAGGAGGTCAACGCAACCGGCAGAAGTCGTCGTGCGTATCTCATGCCTGAAATCCGTCTTTGGCCGAGCGCAGAGCTGCGAAGCGGGCGACGGGATCGTCATTGGCCGCGCCGTGTTGGCGGCACCAGGCGATCACATCATTGCTGTTCACGCGCAGGAAGGGATTGCAAGCAAGTTCGCTCGATAGCGGCGCCGGTACGCTGGGCTGCTGTTTCGCGCGCAGTTTTGCCACATCATCCAGCCGCTGTTTGAGCGCGGTGTTGCCGGGTTCGACCGTTTGCGCGAAGCGGCCGTTCGCAACCGTGTATTCGTGGCCGCAGCAAACCAGCAGATCGCCAGGCAACGACGCTATGCGTTGCAATGAGGAAAGCATTTGCGCCGGCGTGCCTTCAAACAGACGGCCACAGCCGAGACTGAACAAGGTATCGCCGCACAACAACACGCCCTCGCCCGCATACACGATATGGCTGAGCGTGTGCCCGGGCACCGCGATGATCTGAAAACGCGCCTCAGGCTGGGCAAGTATCAGCGTCTCGCCATCACGCACGCGATGGGTGGCCGCCGAGATGCGCTCATCCTCGGGCGCGTAAATGAGAGCCCCATGCGCTGCGCGCAGCGCGGCAGCGCCACCGATGTGGTCGTTATGGTGGTGGGTGAGCAGAATCGCGCACAGCTTGAGCTTGCGGGCGTGCAGGGCTTCTTCCACCGGTTGTGCTTCACCGGGGTCGACGACGATGGCGTGGCCGCTGTCATCGTGCAGCAGCCAGATATAGTTGTCGGCAAGCGCCGGTAACGGTACGACGTGCAAGGGCGTTCTCCGCTCTGTTGCGCTGGCCCTAGCCGGGTGGACATCAGGTCCGTCCACGGGCGTCAAACCAGTGCATCCTTCGTATCGACTGGCGCAGGCATCCTGGCATGCGCGAGACCGCCGACTATATAGCCCGCAGCCCCCCGGATCGTTAGATAGGTGTTAATCGAAATATCATGCGAAAGCGGTTCGGCCATGGTTCGTCTTTGTAAAGCCAGCCGCTAAACTCTGCCTATGCTTTTGACAGGCCTCCCGTAGATGCCACAGCGCGCCCACGATATTTACGCAAGTGCGCCCATGCGTGGTCTGCTGGCTGACGAGATGGTGGCCTACATGCCCGACGTTCGCCGCTGCGCGGGCACCCGGGCGCTGCTGCTCTCGGCCGCTGAGGACGATACGCCGCCGAATCCCCCCTATCTGGGACAATGGGTCACCCTCCGCTTGGCTGAGGGCCGTTTTCGGGGGGATGTGCGTGCTCGTGCCGACGAGCCGCTGCCATTCGCAGATGGGGCCTTTGATCTGATCCTGCTGCGCCATGCATTGGAACTGGCACCGCTGTCGCTGGATGAGATCGTGCGCGTGTTGGCGCCAGGCGGGCTGCTTGTGCTTACGGGTGTCAGCCCATTAAGTGGGTGGACCCCTTGGTGGCTGTGGCGGACGCGCGGCAGCGCCGCGCATGCCCGGTCGCCGATGCAATTGGCTGCGCGCCTGCGACGCGCGGAAGTCCAGGTGGAGCGGGTGCAGCGCGTGGGCCAATGGCTGCCGCTTGCCTCAGCCGTTTCCAGCGGAGCACATGGCTGGCTGGGTGGGGGCTATGTGCTGGTAGCGCGCAAACGCGGGCCTGCCAGCGCGCCAACGCGATTGCGACCGAAGCCTGTTACCGCGCCCGTGCGAGCCGGCTTGGCGCCAGGTGCGCGGCGCAGCTCGGTAAGCTGACAACACACGACGATCGATACGAAAAACAACGGAGCGGAACGAGTGGCGGAAGTGGAAGCGTTTACCGATGGCGCGTGCCTCGGCAATCCCGGCCCGGGAGGGTGGGCGGCTCTGTTGAGAGCCAAAGGCACCGAGCGTTTGCTCAGCGGCGGCGAGGCGCAAACTACCAACAACCGCATGGAGCTGCTGGCAGCCATCCAGGCGCTCGAAGCGCTCAAGCGCCCATGCCAAGTGGTGCTGACGACGGACTCCCGCTACGTAATGCAAGGGATCGAGGAATGGGTGCCGCGCTGGATCAGCAACGGTTGGCGCACGGCCGACAAAAAGCCGGTGAAGAACCAGGATCTCTGGCAGCGGCTTTCGACCGCTGCCGCGCCTCACAAGGTTCGCTGGGAATGGGTGCGCGGCCATAGCGGACATGATGAAAACGAGCGCGTGGACCAGGCCGCGCGACAGCAAGCAGAGCTCTTTCGGAAAACGGCATGAGACAGATCGTTCTCGATACGGAAACCACGGGTCTGGAAGTCCGCCAGGGCCATCGTCTGATCGAAATCGCCTGCGTGGAAATGGTGGAGCGCAGGCTTACCGGCCGGTACTACCAGACCTACCTCAATCCCGAGCGCGCCATTGATGAAGGCGCGCGTGCGGTCACCGGCATTGAAGATGAATTCCTGCTCGACAAGCCGCGCTTCCACGAAATCGTGGATGAATTTTTGGCTTTCATCGACGGCGCCGAGCTGATCATTCACAACGCTGCATTCGACGTCGGCTTCCTTAATGCCGAACTGGCGCGTGCAGGTGCGCACTACGGCGCCATTGCCGATCGCTGCAACGTACTCGATACGCTGCTGATGGCGCGCGAGCGTTATCCCGGTCAGCGCAATAGCCTGGATGCGTTGTGCAAACGCCTTGGCGTCGACAACTCCGCGCGCGATCTGCACGGCGGCTTGATCGACGCGCAGTTGCTGGCGGACGTCTATCTGGCGATGACATCGGGCCAGGTGGTGCTGGATCTTGGCTTTGAAGGCGGCACGGAAACCACTGGCGTGCGCACCATCGTTACGCCTTTGGTTTTAGCGCGCCGGCCGCGCGTGTTGCGTGCCAGCGAAGAAGAAATCAGCGCGCATTTGAAACGGCTGGATACGCTGGACAAGAGTGCTGCAGGTGGCCAGTCGATATGGCGCAAGCAGGACGTGGAAGCTTGATGATCTGCGGAGGCTCTTTCGAGCCTAGGGATGCTCTGATCTATTCCATGTACCCGTCACCGTACTGTATGCGCGCCTCGCTTCGCCCCGACGATGAAGGCATACTGGTTGTATGTCGAGACGGCGGGGCGAAGCGAGGCGCGCATACCGTGCGGCCCCAACCTGTTGAATTAAAACGATGGGGTGACGTCCAGAAGGCCCGCAGGCTGCGCCGCGCGGCTTGAACAGACGGCCAGTCTGCTCTGCGCCACGCAACACACCCTGCGGGCCTTCTGGACGCCATGCCGGGTGCATGGAATAGATCAGAGCATCCCTAGTGAATCCGCGCCAGGATCGCCGTAATGTTGTCGCTGCCGCCGCCGTCGAGTGCGGCGAGCAGCAAATGATCCAGGCATTCCTGCGCGGCCAGCTCACGCCGGCCGATGATCTCGGCAATGCGGCTGTCGCTCACTTCTTCAGTCAGTCCGTCGCTGCACGCCAGAAAGCTCATGCCGGGTTCGAGCTTTCCCGTTGCCATGCTGATGTGCAATTGTTCCAACGCCGTGATGCCCAGGGCTTGCGTAAGGATGTTGCGCTGGGGGTGGCGTTTGGCTTGTGCTTCATCAATGGTGCCGGCTTCCACCAGTCGTTGCACGAGCGAGTGATCGTGGCTGATCTGGCGTAAGCCGCTTTTCCACTGATAGATGCGGCTGTCGCCCACCCAGACCACTTCGTAGTCCTGTTCGGTAAAGCGGATGGCGGCCACCGTGGTGCCCATCGGCAGCGCATCGTCGTAGCGCTGTGCGTGTTCCAGCAATCGCGCCGCCGCGCCATGCACGGCTTCGGCCAATGATTTCCCCTTGCGCACCGAGCCCACGATCGCATCGCGCGCCATGGCCGAGGCCACTTCGCCATGCTGATGCCCGCCCATGCCGTCTGCGACCAGAAATAGCCCTAGCGATGCATCCGCATAGTAGGTGTCTTCGTTGCGCGCGCGGCGCAAACCGACATGGGTTCCGTGTCCGAATTCGATCATGGGCGTCCGCCGAGTGGATGCGCGAAGCATGCCGCATATAGAAGCCTAGCGCAGCAATCTTCTGACATGCCGTTGCTGGCGAAGAGGGTGGGATTGTTCGGCCCGTCCCTGGGCCGAACCCTCCGCGCAAAGCCCGGAGGGCCAGCCTTCGGCTGTCCATTTGTTCCCGACAAATTTGTCGAACCGATGGGTTCTCATCGGACCACCCTCTCCGCCACCCATAAAAAAACGCCCATGCGGGCGTTTTTTTATGGGTGGCGGAGAGGGTGGGATTCGAACCCACGGTACGCTTACACGTACGCCTGATTTCGAGTCAGGTACATTCGACCACTCTGCCACCTCTCCGAAAGGGTGCGTCGCTGGTCGCGCGAGCCGAACATGATACGTGTTGGCCGTCGTGGTGACAACTGCCGATGTTGAGTTACCGGGCGGAGGCGGCCATGCCGTCCAACGGAATCCCCAGCCGCTGCGCACGGGGCAGATAGTGATGATCCGGGTCCAAGGACAGCGCCACGTAACGGGACCGCCCAACGATCTCGTTGCGCGGGAAGAAGCCGAAGTAGCGCGAGTCCATGCTGTTGTCGCGATTGTCCCCTAGCAGCAGGTACTGGCCGGCAGGGACGGTGATGGGGCCGAAGTCGCGCGCATCGCTGGGTCGATAGAGCGAAAGCCGGACGAGGTGTTGCGTGCCGCCCACTTGCTCCACCTCGTAGCGAGCCGGGTCCCGCAGGTCATCATGAATGCCGGTGACGGTCGTCGGCGAATAGCGGGCGGCGTTGCCGTTCACGTAGAGCATGTTATCGCGCATGGCGATGACATCGCCGGGAATGCCAATCACACGTTTCACTAGTTTCTCATCGGCGGCGTGCGAGTCGAGCACGACGATATCCCCGCGCTGGGGATCAGCCAAATGGATCAGCGAAAGATGGGTAAACGGCACGCGGATGTCGTAAGCCGCTTTATTGACCAGGATACGATCGCCGATCTGGATAGTGGGCTGCATCGAGCCGGTCGGCACATCGTTCCAATCGGCAAGGGCGCTGCGGAACATCAGCATGCCGAGCATGAAGACGAAGAAGCTTTTGTTCTTTGAAAGGAAGGACAACACCTGGCGCATGGCATACCCCTTGGCTGAGCCGAATGGCACTTCAGCAGGATGGACATCAGGTTTGTCGTTGGAGTTTCCGTCGCCTCAAAAAGCAACGGAGTGATGTTGCCATCGCTCCGTTGCCTGATTTACGCCGCGGCCTTCTTTTTCGCCAGCCGCAGCCAGGTATCCACCACGGTGTCGGGATTGAGCGATACGGACTCAATGCCCTGATCCATCAGCCATTCGGCCAGATCCGGATGATCCGATGGGCCTTGGCCGCAGATGCCGACGTATTTGCCGCGCGCACGCGCCGTCTTGATCGCCATCGCCAGCAGCTTTTTCACCGCCGGATCGCGTTCGTCGAAGAGGTGAGCGACCACGCTGGAATCGCGATCCAGGCCGAGCGTGAGCTGGGTGAGATCGTTCGAGCCGATCGAGAAGCCGTCGAAGATGTCGAGGAATTCATCCGCGAGCAGGGCGTTGGAAGGCAGCTCGCACATCATGATGACCTTGAGCTCGTGCTCGCCTTGCTTGAGGCCGTTCTTGGCCAGCACCTCGACCACTTTGCGGCCTTCGTCGAGCGTGCGCACGAAGGGAATCATCACCCAAACATTGGTGAGTCCCATCACTTCACGCACGTGCTTGACGGCTTTGCATTCCAGGCCGAACGATTCGGTAAAGCCCGCATCGACGTAACGACTGGCGCCGCGATAGCCGATCATCGGGTTTTCTTCATGCGGCTCGTAGCGCTGGCCGCCGAGCAGGTTGGCGTATTCGTTGGATTTGAAATCCGACAAACGCACGATCACTGGCTTGGGATACACCGAGGCGGCAATGGTGGCGATGCCTTCGGCAAGGCGATCGACATAGAAACTCACCGGGTCTTTGTAGCCGGCAATGCGTGCATCGATCTTGGCCTTGGTTTCCGGATCCTGCTTGTTGTATTCAAGCAGCGACTTCGGATGCACGCCGATATGGCTGGCGATGATCATTTCCAGACGTGCCAGGCCGATGCCTGCATTGGGCAACATGCCGAAGTCGAACGCACGTTCCGGGTTGGCGACGTTCATCATGATCTTGAGCGGTGCCTCCGGCATCGCGCCAAGATCGGCGGTGACGCGATCGAATTTAAGCTGCCCTTCGTAGATCAGGCCGGTATCACCTTCGGCACAGGAGACGGTGACGTCGTGTCCATCGGGAATCGTATCCAGCGCGTGGCCGGTGCCGACGACGGCAGGTACGCCAAGTTCACGCGCAATGATCGCGGCGTGGCAGGTGCGGCCGCCGCGATTGGTCACGATGGCCGAAGCGCGCTTCATCACCGGTTCCCAATCCGGGTCGGTCATGTCGGCGACCAGGACGTCGCCTGCCTGCACTTTGTTCATGTCGGCGAGTGAGCGGATCACGCGTGCTTTGCCGCTACCGATCTTCTGCCCGATGGCGCGGCCTTCGGCCAGCACCTTGCCCTTTTCGTTGAGATGGAAGCGCTCAAGCTGCATCGCGTGCGCACGCGACTTCACCGTTTCCGGGCGCGCCTGCACGATGTACAGCTTGCCGGTGTTGCCGTCTTTCGCCCATTCGATGTCCATCGGGCGCTTGTAGTGTTGTTCGATCACCAGCGACTGCTTGGCCAGTTCCTGCACGTCTTCGTCGCTGATGCAGAAACGATTGCGATCGGCGGCAGGCGTCTCTTCGATGCGCACGCGTTCGCCCGGTTTGTTCGAATACACCATGCGCTGCTGTTTGGCGCCGAGACTGCGGCGCAGCACGGCTGGCTTGCCGGCCTTGAGAGTGGGCTTGAATACGTAGAACTCATCCGGATTGACGGCGCCTTGCACCACCATCTCGCCCAAGCCGTAGCTGCTGGTGACGAACACTACGTCGCGGAAGCCCGATTCGGTGTCGAGCGTGAACAGCACGCCGGAGGCGCCTACATCCGAGCGCACCATCAATTGCACGCCAGCGGAGAGGAATACATCTTCGTGCTTGAAGCCCTGGTGCACGCGGTAGGCGATGGCGCGATCGTTGTACAGCGAAGCGAAGACCTCCTTGACCTTGTGCAGCACGTCGTCGATACCGACCACGTTGAGGAAGGTTTCCTGCTGGCCGGCGAACGAGGCGTCCGGCAAGTCTTCGGCGGTAGCGGAAGAACGCACGGCCACGGCGATGTTGTCGGCGCCCGCGTCCTTGCAGAGTTTGGCGTAGGCATCGCGGATCGCTTGCTCGAGATCCGCAGGCAGGGCGGTGTCGACGATCCACCCGCGGATTTCCTTGCCGCCGGCGACCAGGGCGTCCACGTCGTCGACATCCAGCGTGGTCAGCCGGTCGGCAATGCGCTTGGACAGGCCGCTCTTTTCGAGGTACTGCTGAAAGGCTTGAGCCGTGGTGGCGAAACCGCCGGGTACGGATACCCCCAGCTGAGCCAGGTTGCCGATCATCTCGCCAAGCGACGCATTCTTGCCGCCAACTTTGCCAAGGTCGGTCATGCGCAGTTGGTCGAGCCAAAGCACCAGATCGTTCAAGGGGGATCTCCTCAAGAGCTTCAATGGAAAAAGCAGGCAGCCATACCGGAGAAAACCGGTCGCATAAGACTGGTATTGTCCGCTGCCGATGGTGCGAGGCACAAGAAGACCATTGCGATCATAGGGCGCGCCACCTGCATACCAGTCAGATAAAAGTCAAGCAACGACAAGGCTTCGTGCTTGGGTTAAGGTGCAAATCAGCGATTCATCCTGCCCAGGGAAAACGCATGCAACGCTCGGTTTTTTTCATCTCAGATTCCACTGGTATTACGGCCGAGACGATCGGGAACAGCATTCTTGCCCAATTTGAGGGGGTGCAATTCGAAAAGCACCGCCTGCCGTTCATCGACACCCCGCAGAAGGCGGAGAATGCCGCGCTGCGCATCAAGACGCGGTATGCGCAGAGCGGGCATCGGCCGATCGTGGTCAACACCATGGCCGACCCCGCGCTATGCGAGGTCGTGGCGACCAGCGGGGCGCTGATGCTGGATGTGTTTGCGCCGTTCATCGGTCCACTGGAGGACGAGCTGGGCACCCGGCATTCGGGCGCCGTGAACCGTTCGCACGGCCTGGTGGATTCCGCCAAATATGAGGCGCGCATCAACGCCACCAACTACGCCCTGAGCCATGACGATGGCATGGCGGTTGACTATGCCCAGGCGGACCTGATCCTGGTTGGCGTATCGCGCTCAGGCAAAACGCCGACGTGTCTTTACATGGCCTTGCATTACGGTGTCTGCGCCGCCAATTACCCCCTGACCGAGGAAGATCTGGATAAGCTCGAGCTCCCGGCCCGTCTGCGTACCAACAAGCACCGCCTGTTCGGCCTCACCATCGAAGCGCAGCGTCTGGCGCAGATTCGCGAAGAGCGGCGCCCGGGCAGCCGGTATGCCACGCTGAAGCAATGCCGCTGGGAGCTGGAGCAGGCCCAGCGGCTGATGCGCCAGGCTGGTATCCCGTATCTCAACACCACGCACGTTTCAATCGAAGAGATTGCGAGCAAAATCCTCGATCAATTCGGTATCGAAAAAACCATGTACTAACTGAGGTGATCCCAACTTCATGAGTGCCGTACTTGACCGCCGCGCCAGCTTGCTGCCAGGACGCTTCGAGTTCCTGATGGGGCTCTATGCCGAGAACTACCATCGGCTGACGCGCCTGTTCGCGCCGCAGCAGCTGGAGCTCGGTGATTACGTTTCGGATGTCGACGACGGCTTGCCGGTGCATTTGGTGCTGCAGGAGCGCCATCCGTACACGCTGGAACTCGAACTCACCTACGGGTTTGTCGACACGCAGACCGGGCGCCGTTCGCCGTCGGCACAGTTGCGCATGTATAGCGATGCGCACGTTGCCGAAGCTTTGCACTGCCATCCCGGTCGTCACCTGTGGCAGGTGCTGGGACCATTTCCGCCGGCGCATTCGGTGTTCCAGCACCGCTTGCAGATGAACACCTTTCTCACGCGCTGGCTGGAGTATCTGGCGGAGCAGGGTCACTCGGCGGGAACGCTGGAGCGCGCGTAGGTTGGGGTGAGCGAATGCGAGCCCCAACATCTCTACGTTGCAGGCAACAAAAAACCCGCATCGCGCGGGCTTCTTGAAAATGGCGGAGCGGACGGGACTCGAACCCGCGACCTCCGGCGTGACAGGCCAGCATTCTAACCGACTGAACTACCGCTCCACGTTGTACAACAACCAGCAACCAACCCACTAAGTCCTTTTCCATTCCGCCCAGTGTTTTGGGTGAAATGGCGTCCCCACGGGGATTCGAACCCCGGTCGCCACCGTGAAAGGGTGATGTCCTAGGCCTCTAGACGATGGGGACGTATGTGTTGGTGGAGCCAGGCGGGATCGAACCGCCGACCTCCTGCATGCCATGCAGGCGCTCTCCCAGCTGAGCTATGGCCCCGCCGCTGGAAGCCCGAAAGAATAGGCTGGGTTCTGAATTCCGTCAAGCGATTTTTAGAAAAAAAATTCACGGCAAGTGAAGCGCTCGCCGGCGCATGCGAGCGCAAGCGAAAGCAGTGCATCAGGTTAAGCTGTGCTTGAGACATCTTCATGAGCGCCGCATGCACGATATCGGTTTCATTCGCGACCTCGCACTGGTGATGCTCGTGGCTGGCGCCACGACAATCCTGTTCCAGCGTCTGCGATTGCCTGTGCTTCCGGGTTACATCCTCGCAGGCATTGTGATCGGCCCGCATACACCCGGCGTCCTGGTTGCCGATGCGCGCGCCATTGCCGATATCTCCAACCTTGGCGTTGTGTTGTTGATGTTCACGCTGGGACTTGAATTCAGCGTACGCAAGCTGCGCCAGGTGGGCGGGGGCGTGTTGCTGGTTACCGTGATCGAAGTGGGCTTCATGCTGTGGCTTGGCTATCAGCTGGGCCTGCTGTTTGGCTGGGGTGGCCGCAACGCTTTGTTCCTGGGAGCTATCGTGGCGCTGTCCTCCACCATGGTGGCTATGCGCGCGCTGGAGGAAACCGGGTTGCGCCAATGGCCGTTCGCGCGTTTGGTGATCGGCATGCTGGTGGCGGAGGACATGCTTACCATCGTGCTGCTTACTTTGCTCACTGCGATCGCCATCAGCGGCACGGTTGAGACGGGCACGGCTTTTACCGTCGTCGGACATCTCGGTTTGTTCGTGGTTGCTGGCATGATCGTCGGGTTGTTGTTGGTGCCGCGGCTAGTCGACTACGTGGCGCATTTCGATCGCGACGAAACCTTGCTGGTGAGTGTGCTCGGCATTTGTTTCGGTACCAGCCTGCTTGCCGCGTGGCTGGGTTTCAGCGTGGCGCTTGGCGCATTTCTGGCCGGGGCGGTGGTGGCAGAAGCACGCAGCGCTGCGCGTGTCGTGCATCTGGTTGAGCCGTTGCGCGACATGTTCGCGGCGTTGTTTTTCGTTGCGATCGGCTTGAAGTTGGATCCGTCCTTGCTCATGCAATACGCCCTACCTGCCGTGGCAATCGCTTTCACGGTGATGCTTGGCAAAAGCATTGTGTGCAGCGCCGGCATGTTTTTTATCGGGCACGATCTGCGTACATCGCTGCGTGCCGGCCTCTGCATGGCACAGATTGGCGAGTTCTCGTTCGTGATCGCCACGCTTGGGCTGACGCTGCACGCGGTAGACAATTTCATTTATCCCACCGCTGTAGCAGCGGCCTTGATTTGCATGGTGGTGTCACCGTACTTGCTGCGTTCTGCCGAATTGCTGACGAAGGCGGCCAGGCGCGTGCTGCCTCGCCCTGTGCGGCTGGTGATTACCAGCTACAGCGGATGGTTGGAAAATTTGCGGCCCGTCGACGAAAACGCGGTCATTGCGCACATGTTTCGACGATTGCTTTGGCACATTGCGGTGAACATCGCGCTCGTCGTGACATTGTTCGTGATCGGCGCCTACGTCAATGCGCACAACGCCGTCTGGTTCGAGCGCTGGGGGTTGAGTCGTGACATGCGCCACTCGGTGATCTGGGCATGCGCGCTGTTTGTATCGCTGCCATTGTTGATCGCGGTGTATCGCAAGGCCGAAGCCTTGGGAATGCTGCTTGCGGAATTGGGCATACGCGAGCGTTTCGCCGGCGCCTATACACAAGCGATCCGGCAGGTTCTTGCGAAAATCATTCCGCTGGCAACGCTGCTGGTGCTGGCCTTGCTGGTTGGCGTATTGGGATCAACGATTTTGCCGCCGCGTGGTGTAGCACTTTCTCTGATTGCGGTGTGCGTGATTTTCGCCATTATTCTTTGGCGCGGCCTGGTCAAAGTGCATGCGAGATTGCAGGCCGCATTGCGGGAAACGCTGGAAAAGCCTTCATCTCCTCCTAACGAAACCAGCTGAATGAGGCGCTGCGCACCATTGCAGGCCTGAACTTTTCAAGGGTAGGACGGTCAACTGCGAATCGTCGTTGCCAAGACCGGACTGGACACAGCACAATGCGTGGCCAGCCTCCATTTGGGGGGAGGTCCGGCGCGGCACGCCGGCATATCCATGACTAGGGAGTTCCTAATGAAGCATTTTCTGCGACCCACGCTGACGGCGGCCGCGCTGGCCGTTGCGCTGGGCATGACCGCCGCTGGCGCGCAGGCCCAGACGTCCAGCACCGCAGCAACCGGTACCGTCGACAAGGCCAAAGCCAGTGAAATCATGGGCTATCAGTTGGCCGGCCAGATTCCGGGCCCGATGCGCGAACTGGTGGACCCGGCAGCGGTGGGTCGTGCAGTGACCGCTGCGCTCAGCGGCCAGAAGCCGAGCATGTCCGAAACCGAAGCGTCCACCGTGTGGAAGGGCTTCATCGCGCAGGCAGAAGCCAAGGGCAAGCAGGAATTTGATGCGCAGTCGGCCAAGAACAAGGCCGAAGGCGAAGCTTTCCTCGCCAAGAACAAGAGCGCCGCAGGCGTGAAGACCACGGCATCTGGTCTGCAGTACCAAGTGATCACCCAGGGCACCGGTGCCCGTCCGGGTCCGAACGACACGGTGAAGGTGAATTACAAGGGCACCTTCGTGAATGGCGAAGTGTTCGACAGCTCCGAAAAGAACAATCCGCCGGGACCGACCGCGATTCCGCTGGCTCGCGTGATTCCGGGCTTCCGCGAAGGCCTGCAGTTGATGCAGGTGGGCGGCCACTATAAGTTCTTCATCCCGCCGAATCTGGCTTATGGTGCGGAACCGAATCGTCCGTTCCCGCCGAACGCTACGCTGATCTTCGACGTGACCCTGGTGAGCACTGGCCCGACGCCGGCCGGCGCTGCACAGGACGGCGGCGAAGGTGGCGCTGGCAAGTAATTGCCTCCGCTACAACGCAATGCATAAGGACGGGGCGCGATGATTCGCGCCCCGTTCGTTTTGCATCGGTTCAAGCTGGCGCCTGTGTCGTTGACATAGGCGTTTCTTTTGACACTGTTAGAATCTTTGCCCCCAACAAGGCATTAATCCCACGCGATGAAAGTCACCATTTTTGGTACCGGCTATGTAGGTCTGGTTACTGGGGCCTGCCTGGCCGAGATGGGTAACCATATCGTTTGTGTAGATATCGATGAGAACAAGGTTGCTCGCCTTGACCGCGGCGAGATACCTATTTTCGAACCGGGCCTCGAGCCAATCGTGCGGCGCAATCATGCCAATGGGCAGCTCGTTTTCACGACCGACGCGGCGATGGCCGTCGCCCATGCGCAGATCATCTTCATCGCCGTCGGAACGCCCCCGGACGAAGACGGCAGTGCCGATCTGCAATACGTGTTGAGTGTGGCCCGCTCGATCGGGCGCAACCTGGATCGCTATGCCGTCATCGTCAACAAATCCACGGTGCCGGTCGGCACGGCGGATCGGGTGCATGAAGCGGTAGCAGCCGAACTTGCAGCACGTGGTGCGGCAGTCGAATTCGATGTCGCGTCCAATCCCGAATTTCTGAAAGAAGGCGATGCGGTCGAAGATTGCCTGCGGCCTGACCGCATTGTGATCGGCACATCGAGCGAGCGCGCCATCAACCTGTTGCGCAAGCTGTACGCGCCCTTCAACCGCAGCCATGATCGCACCGTGGTGATGGACGTGCGTTCGGCCGAGCTCACCAAGTATGCGGCCAACGCCATGCTGGCCACCAAGATCAGCTTCATGAATGAGATCGCGAATATCGCCGAGCGCGTGGGTGCGGATATTGAATTGGTGCGCCAGGGGATCGGTTCGGATCCGCGTATCGGCTATCACTTCATCTATCCGGGCGCGGGCTACGGCGGTTCGTGCTTCCCGAAAGATGTGCAGGCGTTGGAACGTACGGCGCGCACAGTGGGTTATAGCGCGCGCCTGCTCGAAGCGGTTGAAGCCGTCAATCATGACCAGAAGGTCAAGCTGTTCGATTTTCTCCAGCGCCATTTCGAAGGCAATGTGCGCGGACGAACGATCGCGCTGTGGGGCTTGGCTTTCAAACCCAATACCGACGACATGCGTGAGGCCTCCAGCCGCCGGCTGATGGAAGCGCTGTGGGATGCGGGCGCCAAGGTGCGCGCGTTCGATCCGGAGGCACGCAGCGAAGCACGCCGCTTGTATGGCGAACGTAGCGACCTGGCGCTGTGCGATAACGCATACCAGACCCTGGATGGCGCCGACGCGCTAGCCATCATCACCGAATGGAAGGCTTTCCGCAGCCCCGATTTCGCCCGCGTCCGTGCGATGCTGAAGGAGCCAGTCGTGTTCGACGGGCGCAACATGTATGAGCCTGCGGTGGTGGAGGAGGCGGGCCTGGCGTACTACGGCATCGGCCGTGGTCGTAGCGTGGCCCGACCGAACGTGTCATGAGCCAAACCGAGCAACGTCTTACGGAGCTGGAAGTTCGGCTCGCTTTTATCGATGATGCGGTCCAGGCATTGGTGGCGGCGGACGCTGACCAGTCCCTGCGCATCGCGACACTGGAGCGACTGGTCCGCGACCTGCGCAGCGAGCTGGAAACCGTGCGCCTTGGGCAATCACCCGATCCGCACAGTGAACCCCCGCCACCACACTATTGAACAACGCGACACGTAACACCGGATTTCGATCATGGTCGATTCATTGCGAGATCAGCTCCTGAAGAGCGGCATCGTCAAGCAGCTCAAGGACGAAAAACGCCAGCAGCAGCCAGCGCCCAAGCCACACACTTCGTTTGCGAAGGGCAAGCCGAAGCATCATCCCAAGTCACCGCATCAGCCCAAGCCGGTGCGGAAGGATGGAGAAATAGACTTGGCCAAGGCATACGCCATTCGCGCCCACACGGAAGCGGAGGAGCGCAAGCGTGCCGAGCAAGAGGCCGCCGAACAGGCGCGCCTGAAGCGCGAACGCAAGGCGAAAGTGCAGAAGCTGCTGGAAGGCCAAGTGTTGAACAAGGCCGATGGCGATCAGGTACGTCACTTCGAATATGGCGGAAAAATTCGCCGCGTCTATGTCGATGCGCTTCAACTTGCCGACCTCAATGCCGGCAAATTGGGCCTCGTGCAGAACGCGGGTCGTTATATGCTGGTGACGCAGGCGATAGCGGAGCAAGTGCGCGAGATCGATCCCCATCTTGTGGCCTTGCTCGTCGATCCCGCTGCCGCCGGTGTGGACGAAGACGGCATCCCGGATGATTTGATGTGGTGAGCATGAAGTTGGGGGTAACATTCCCAACTTCATTTGCCCATGGGGACGTTGGACTTATGCCCCACCGCTGCACTCAGGTGGTGACCGCCACTTCAAACGCTGCCTGCGATTTCAACGCCGGATGATCCCACCCGTTCTTCGGCGTGAAACGCTCGCCATATCGCTTCGTCAACGTTTCGAGTTGCTGACGAATCTTCTCGGCACCTTCATCGCGTACGAACTGGATCGGACCACCGCGAAATGGCGCAAAGCCGGTGCCAAAGATAACCCCGGCATCAAGCAGGTCGGCGTCGTCCACCACGCCATCGCCCAGGCATGCGACCGCCTCGTTCACCATGGCGAGGATCATGCGCTCGCGTAGATCCGGCGGCGGCGTGTAATCGGGGTCCACCTGCGGCTTCTGTGGCTTGCCTTCGTGCCAGGTGTACAAACCCTGGCCATCCTTCTTGCCACGCTTGCCGGCTTGGAGCTTTTCTTCCAGGCCTGGTGGAAGTTCCAGGCCCAGGAATGGCGCCAGCTCTTTGCCGACGGATGCGCAAACATCCAGGCCTACCGTATCGGCCAATTCGATCGGGCCCATCGGCATGCCGAAGGCTTTTGCTTCCTTGTCGAGGATCGGGCCTGGAACGCCTTCGTTGTACAGGCGCAAGGCTTCGAGCAGATAGGGCATCAGGATGCGGTTCACCAGAAAGCCTGGTGTGCCTTTGACCGCCACCGGCAATTTTCCCAACGCTTTGCAGAATGCCATCGCGCGTTTTTCGATGGCGGGATCGAGACGATCGTGGCGCACGACTTCCACCAGCGGCATTTGCGCTACCGGATTGAAAAAATGCAGGCCAAGGAAACGCCTCGGCGCCTGCAGGCTCTTGCGTAGTTCGTCCAGCGGAATCGATGACGTATTGGTGGCGAGGATGCCGTTACTGTTGCTCAGTTGCGGCTCGATGGTGGCGTAAAGCGCCTCCTTTGCCTCGGGATTTTCAAAGATGGCTTCGATGGCGAGATCTGCCTGCGCAACACCGGCACCTTCCACATCAGCACGCAGGCGTTTGCACGCTTCTTCCGCTTTTTCCGGCGTTTTCAGTTTTTTCTCGTACAGTGCCCGAGCGCGATCCAGTGCAGGTTGGATGAACTTCATCTCGCGGTCCTGCAAGGTCACGTCGAATCCTTTGTACGCCGCCCACGCTGCGATATCGCCGCCCATCACGCCTGCGCCCACGACGTGTACATGATGAATGCCGGCATCAATGCCGCTGCCTTGGCCTTTCAAACGCTCCTGCAGGAAGAAGATGCGAATCAGGTTGCGTGCCGTAGAAGTTTCCGCCAACTTGGCAACAGAGCGTGCTTCGAGTTTCAGGCGTTGCTGAATATTGTTGCCGCCCCGCTTCCAGACATCGATCAAGGCGAAGGGTGCGGGGTAATGTTCTTTGCGCACCTTGGCGGCCGTCTGCTTGATCACCATGGGGGCAAGCATCTGCCGCGCCAGCCAGGTGTTGGTGATCCACGCCGTGGTGCGCTGCGCGAACGGGCGAGCATGCGGATGGCGTAGCAAGGCACGGGCCTCGGCCATCAGCTCATCAGGGCGGGCCAGCCGATCGACGACACCCAGGCCTTTGGCTTTGCGGGCGGAGAGGGTCTTGCCGGTCAGCATGACGGGCAGCGCTTCCGGTGCACCGATCAGGCGTGGCAGGCGGGCCGAGCCACCCCAGCCAGGATGGATGCCGAGCATCACTTCCGGCAGGCCGATCCGGGTCTTTTCATCATCGGCAGCGATGCGCTGGCGGCAGGCCAGGATCAGCTCCGTCCCACCACCCATGCAGGCGCCATGCACGGCGGCGACCGTGGGACAGGGCAGGCGCGCCAGCGCTTCGAACACCCGCTGGCCGTTCTCGATGTTCTCCAGCACCGTCCCGTGCTTGGCATATTCGACAAATTCCTTGATGTCCGCGCCTACGGCGAACCCATTCGCCTTGGCCGAATGGATGATGACCCCGGTGGGTTTTTCGATCGCCAGCCGCTCCACGATCTGCCCCAGTTCGTCCAGGACGTCGCGAGAAATCGCGTTGACGCTGCTATGGGCGCGGTCCAGCGTAAGGGTAACGATGCCGCTGTCATCCAGGCTCGTTTTCCAGTGATTGAAGCGCAGTCCTTCGAACATGGGTCACGGTTGGGAATGGCCGGGAGACCTTCACCATACCGTCCCGCAGCGATGATTGCGAGACGTACCATGCGGGCGGGTATTGGGGAGATTCCCGCCAGGGTATGCCGTATGGATCACGCCTCTGCGCTCCGGCTATTGCGCTTCGCGTACGACTGCGTAACGTACAACATGCGACAACTTCTCTCTGGGCGGTATGACTTCTCTGATGGCTCCCGCGCCGCTTGCCGGCAGCGACATCTACGAGCGCATCCTGACGGCACCCGGTGGGTTGGTCGTGCTCGAGCACATCGAGAGCAAAGCGCTGATCGAACAGTTCCGCGCCTTGGCCCGCCTCAATGGGCAATCGGTTTACCTGTGGCGGCCTGAAACGGGCATGGAAAACCTGCGCGAGGCGCATGCGGTTATTCCGGGTTCCCAGCGCCTGGGCAATGCCTTGCGTTATATCCAGCAAAGCATCCACTTTGGCGTCTACCTGCTTTCCCCCTTTCCCTTGCCCTTGCTGCCGGCAGACAGCAGCTTGCTGCGGCAACTGGCCCGCGCACCGGCAGGGCACGTGCGCCGGGTCGTTCTGCTGGATGCACCGCCAACGCTGGTGTCCAGCATCGATGACGTTGCGGTGCGCTTGGGCAGCGCAGCGGACGTGATTCAGCGCCCGCGGCTGCGTGATGGACGCTGGCTGCTATGAACGGGCCGACGTTTAAAGCGGGCATCCTGCTGGTTGCCTCTCAGCGCGATCTTCGCCGCGAGCTGTTCGACGTGCTCGATCGCGAAGGGCATCCCACCATTCATTCCGCACGCGACACCACGCATGCCGCCATCCTGTTGGAGGGCCGCGAACCGCTGGCTTTGATCGTGGTGGTGTTCGATGGCGACGGACGCGCCAGCGGCACGCTTTGCGAGCAATTGCGCTTGCTGCCTCCGTGCGCGAATGCGCCGATCATTGCGGTCCTGGTCGACGACGCCACGATCAAACCCACGCAATTGCCGCCCGTAGTCGGTGGATGGCTGTACGCGTCGCAGATCGGTACGGAGCTGATCGCCCGCTGGCAGCAACTGCTCAGCGGCAAGCCCGTGCCTGCGCCGGAGCCAGTTATCAGTACCTCTCCGGCACCTTCTTTTGCATTGCCGTCCGCCACCAGCGACTATCGCTTTGTTTTTGAAGACGGTGAGGGCGATTGGTTGATCGTCGATCCCGACGCTGAGCGCGTGATGGAAGCCAATCCTGCCTACATCAGGCATAGCGGTCTGGCTAACAGTCTGCTGACTGGCATGCCACTGTCGGAGGTGTTGATCTTCGAAACGGTCAGCCTGGAAAAGGCGCTGTTCGATGCGGATCGGTCCTGGCTCGGCTGCCGGCGCAAATCGATCCGCGGCCATGACGTGGGCGAAGCCAGCGTGCGCCGGATCAGGCATCAGGGTCGAGACATGGTCGCGCTGGTTTTCCGCAGCGCGAGTGCCAGTGTGCGGCCGGTGGCGGCCTTGGCCGTGCTTGGCCGGCTGTTCGCCTGTGGGCATGACGACGCGAGCTTGCCGGAAACCGCACGGCTGCTGCTGGATGAAATGGATCTGGATTACCTGGCCGTGTGGTCCGCCCGTCCGGAAGAAAGCAGCGTACCGGTGCAGATCGTGCAGCGCTGGCGCGGCGAAGAACAGATCTGGCCCGGCCCGCAATTGCAAAGTTCGCTGCGTCTTGTGCTTGGTGGTCGCACGCTGATGCACCCGCAGGACGCCAGACGGTTGGCCGAGGTAGACCCCTTGATCAGTCTGCTGGGCTTGCGCGGATTTGTCGGCTTGCCATTGCTTGACGAACGCAGCAGCGTGCTAGGCGCCTTGCTGGCCGGTAGCCGCTATCCCTTCAGTGAGCCAGGTATCGTAGAACCGGTGCTCCACTGCGCGGCCGCGCATTTTGCGCACATGCTCGAACTGCGGCGCACGCGCGAGCAGGGGCGCGCCGAAGGCTTGCTGGATGCGCTCACGGGCTTGCCCAATCGCTTGTTGTTCAACGATCGCCTCGACACCATCATTCGCGAAGCCAACCGCACCGGTGAAACGTTTGCGGTGCTGTTCGTGGATCTCGACCGCTTCAAGTTCATCAATGACACGCTTGGCCATGCGGTAGGCGACCAGGTGCTGGTTGCGGTAACGCAGCGGCTGCGCAGCAGCGTGCGTGCCTCCGACACGGTGGCGCGCTACGCGGGCGATGAATTCATCATCGTGCTGCGCCATATCGTGAAAACCGATGACGTGTTGCGTGTCGCGGACAAAATCGTGCAGCTGATGGAAGCGCCGCTGCATCTGGAAGATGGCCCGGAGTTGCAGGTCACCGCGTCGATCGGCATCAGCTATTTCCCCGAAGATGCACTCGATGCCGAGACGTTGCTCAAGCATGCGGACGAGGCGATGTATGCCGCCAAGAGTCTGGGCCGCAACAACTACCGCGTCTACGACGTAAGCCCCGCGCAAGAGCAACAGAACGCTGCACTCAAAGCACGGTTGCGCCATGCCGAGGGCAATGGCGAATTGCGCGTGTTCTATCAGCCGCAGATCAGTGCGGAAACGGAAGACATCGTCGGCATGGAAGCGCTGCTGCGCTGGGAGCATCCGGAACTGGGCAACATCGGTCCGGGCTTCTTCATTCCGTTGGCCGAAGAAACCGGGCTGATCGTCTCGATCGGCGAGTGGGTATTGCGCACTGCCTGCAAGCAGGCCAAGGCCTGGGATGACCGTTTCGGCTTGCGCCTGAGGCTGGGCGTGAATCTTTCCGCCGTGCAGCTCATGCAGCCGGACCTCTCCGAGGTGGTGGCCTCCGTACTGGAAGAGAGCGGCCTTGATCCCGGCCTGCTCGAACTGGAAGTCACCGAGAGCATCAGCATCAAGGCCGCGCCCAACTTGATGGAAAACATGCAGAAGCTGCACAAGCTCGGCTGCCATATCGCGATCGACGACTTCGGTACCGGTGCGGCTTCGCTGGACTATCTGCGCAAGCTTCCCGCCGACCGCATCAAGATCGATCAAAGCTTCGTGCGCAACATCGGCGTGGACCCGGACGACGAAGCGATCGTGCGCGCCACCATCGAAATGGCTCATCGCCTGAAGCGTGGGGTGGTGGCCGAGGGCGTGGAAATCGAGCAGCACCTGCAGTTCCTGCGTGCCAACCAGTGCGACGAGCTGCAGGGCTACCTGTTCTGCCGGCCTCTTCCGCACACCAGTTTCGAGCGCCTGCTGGGCGAGCGCGAGCGCCTGTTGTCCGGACAGACGCTTTCGGCTGTCTCGGCCTGAAACCTGCTTTCTGCTTGAGCCACACCGGCGCGTCCCCATCTTAGAATGGAGGAGGGGATTGGTCTTTGCAGCGCTGAACTTGCGAGCGCAAAACAGGTCTGAGCAGCTCACCCATCCCATGGGAATACCGCCCGCATGGTCCAGTGACGAAGGAGACGGCCCGGATGGGCGACAACGAACTCGATAGTGCGCTGGTAGAGCGTGTACAAAACGGCGACAGGCGCGCTTTCGACCTGCTGGTGCGCAAATATCAGAACAAGGTCATCGGCCTCATCTCACGCTACGTGCACAATGCCGCGGAGTGCGAAGACGTTGCCCAGGAAGCCTTTGTCCGCGCATGGCGAGCCATCGGTTCCTTCCGCGGCGACAGTGCTTTCTATACTTGGATGTACAAAATTGCCGTCAACACGGCCAAGAACCATCTGGTGGCGATGGGGCGCCGGCCGCCAACGGACGACATCGCGATCGAGGATGCGGTATACGTGCCCGGTGCTGACCGCATGCAGGAGGGAGCCACCCCCGAACGCGAATTAATGCGGCAGGAAATTGAACAAACCGTGTTTGCCACTGTCCAAGCCTTGCCCGAGGAGCTGCGGACAGCTATCACCCTGCGTGAAGTGGAAGGCCTCAGCTATGAAGAGATTGCCGAAGCCATGGGCTGCCCGATTGGAACGGTGCGTTCGCGCATCTTCCGGGCACGCGAGGCGATCGACGAAAAGTTGCGGCCATTGCTTTCAGACCGCGAGGACCCGATGTCATGAGTGAAGCCAACATGGAAAATCTTTCTGCGGCGATGGACGGCGAACTGTCCACGGAAGAGCTGCGCTTCTTGTTGCGCAGGCTCGACCACGACGCTTCGCTGGTACAGGCATGGACGCGTTATCACGTTGCCGGCGAAAGTCTGCGCCGCCAGTTGCCACCCTTGGCCAGTTCGGGTTTCGCTTCACGCGTGATGATGGCCATCGAGAGCGAACAGGCAGCTAGCAAGTCATCCAAGCGAGACTGGTTGCGGTTGTCCTTGGGTGGTGCCATCGCGGCTAGCGTCGCCGTGGCAGCCCTGATGGTGTCGCAACCCACCGCACCTGATTCCGAACGTCCCAGCCGCCTTGCTACCAATGGCGTGACGTCGCAGGGTGTGCGGGCTGATGCATCGCTCGCTTCGGTCGATGCCGCGCCGGTAACCCACGCCAGCAACGATGTACTGGCCGCGGTGCCGCCGTCCTTGAGCCCTTATTCCGCTTCGACGTTGAGTCAACGTGCTTCCGTCACGCTGGGTGATCCGTCTGACAATCCGCTGTTCCAGCGCTATCGCAGCGCGACTTATCCCATGCAGGATTCGATGCAAGGCTACAAGGCGTTGAGCAATCAAGATGGCAGTTATCTGCTGTTGATCGATACGCCGCAGTCGCGTCCTGCCGCGGTACAAGGCGCCCGCTAAGCAATACCTGGGAAGCATGCGCGTTTTTCCCGCCTGCTTCCCAACGGTCAGCCGCGAGGCTTTACCTTTCTGTGTGGTTCCCCTTTTTCTCGTTCCACCTGGCGAGCCCTGGAGCGTGAGGTGGGGGTGTCTGAAATCTGAGGAGGAGTCATGAGTCAACCCCGTCTCGTCAGTCGCCGTCTTCTGTGTGGCCTGCTTGGTTGCGCCCTGGGTGTGGGCATTGTCATGCCAGGTCCTGTGGCATGGGCGCAGGACGCCCCGGCATCCGCCGGCTTGCCGGATTTCACCGGTATCGTGCAGAAGAACGCGCCCGCCGTAGTGCATGTGGAGGCCAAATATTCCAGCCGTCGCCCGAAGGGTGCCGGTGGTATGCCACTGCAGGGCATGGATCCTGGGCAGGCAGAAATCTTCCGTCGTTTCTTTGGCATGCCCATGATGCCGTCACCGGAAGAGCAGGCGCATACCTCGCTGGGTTCGGGTTTCATTATTTCCAGCGACGGCTACATCCTTACCAACAACCATGTGGTCGATCATGCTGATGTGGTAACCGTCCGTCTGCAGGACCGCCGCACGTTGACCGCGAAGGTGGTGGGTACCGATCCCACCTATGACATCGCCTTGTTGAAGGTCAACACCAGCAGTCCCTTGCCCGCGGTGACCATCGGCGATTCGCGCCTGCTCAAGCCGGGTCAATGGGTGCTGGCGATCGGTTCGCCGTTTGGCTTCGATTACACTGTTACGCAAGGCATCGTGAGCGCCGTGGGGCGCAACCTTGGCGCTGGCGATCAGCCCGCTACCTCTTTCATCCAGACAGACGTGCCGATCAACCGCGGCAATTCCGGTGGCCCGCTGTTCAACTTGCAGGGGCAGGTCGTGGGTATCAATTCGCAGATCTATTCAGACACCGGCGGCTATCAGGGCATTGCGTTCTCGATTCCGATCGACATGGCGATGAACGCGGTCGATCAGCTGAAGACCAAGGGTTACGTCACGCGCGGCATGCTGGGCGTGACGATCAAGCCAGTGGACGAGGACATGGTGAAGGCGCTGAAACTCGATACCGCCAAGGGCGCGATCGTGGTCAGCGTGGAGCCGAACAGCGCGGCGCAGAAAGCTGGCCTGCAATCGGGCGACATCATTCTTGCGTACAACGGCCACGACGTTGTGCAGGGCGCGGACCTGCCGCCGATGGTCGCCATGACCAAGCCGGGCGCCGCGGTGCCGATCACCATCCTGCGTGATGGCAAGGAAAAGACCATCGACGCCACGATCGGCACCATGCCGCGCGACCAGAACGCGCTTTCCGCCATGGGCAAGGCAGCCCCGAGCGGCGGTGCGAATGCCCTGGGCCTCAGCGTGGAGAACGTGGACGCTTCCACGCGCAGCCAACTCGGCCTGAAAGCGGGCGAGGGTGTGGCTATCGCGAATGTCACCGGCCCGGTGGCTGCGCAAGCTGGCCTGCAGCAGGGCGACGTGATCCTGATGGTGAACCAGAAGAAGGTGGCCAGCGTGGAGGACTTCCGTGCCGCCACGGCAGGCGTGAAGCCGGGTGACACGGTGTTGTTGCTGGTGCGGCGTGGCGACTCGAACAACTTCATCGCGCTCACGATTCCCAGCGACAAAGACGAGTAACCGCCGTACGAAGGCCCGCCGCAAGGCGGGCCTTTCTTATGCGAGGCTTGCGGTGGGAGCCGTCCCAGCCCGGCGTGGGCCCCGGTTCTCAATCCATGCGATAATGAGCGGCTAATATCGCCATTCCGGTGATAGCCTGCCTACGCATCGCGCGAGGCGGTGAAGCTGACAGCGTGCCCATGGAACTGATCCGCAATTTCTCCATCATCGCCCACATCGATCACGGCAAGTCGACGCTTGCCGACCGCATCATTCAGATTTGCGGAGGCTTGGCCGATCGCGAGATGGAAGCCCAGGTGCTGGACAGCAATCCTATCGAGCGCGAGCGCGGCATTACCATCAAGGCACAGTCCGTGTCGCTGCCGTACAAGGCACGGGACGGCAAGACCTACCAGCTCAACTTCATCGACACCCCTGGTCACGTCGACTTCTCTTACGAAGTAAGCCGCTCGCTTGCCGCCTGTGAAGGCGCGTTGCTGGTGGTCGATGCAGCCCAGGGTGTGGAGGCGCAGTCAGTCGCCAATTGCTATACAGCGGTGGAGCAAGGGCTGGAAGTGGTGCCCGTGCTCAACAAAATCGACTTGCCTACGGCCGATCCGGACAAGGTGAAGGGTGAAATCGAGGCCGTGATCGGCATTGACGCCACCGACGCCGTGGCGGTCAGCGCCAAGACTGGCCAGAACGTGGTGGAAGTACTCGAAGCCATCGTTGCGCGCATTCCGCCGCCGAAGCCTCGCGATACCGATCGCCTGCAGGCACTGATCATCGATTCCTGGTTCGACAACTATCTCGGCGTGGTGTCGCTGGTGCGCATCATGCAGGGTGAAATCAAGCCCGGCGACAAGCTGCTGGTGATGTCCACCGGCCGTGCGCACGAAGTAAGCGAAGTCGGCGTCTTCACGCCCAAGCGCAAGAAGCTCGCGAAACTTTCCGCCGGCGAAGTGGGCTGGATCACCGCATCCATCAAGGACGTGCACGGCGCACCGGTGGGCGATACCTTGACCCTTGCAGCCAAGCCCGCGCCGCATCCGTTGCCCGGTTTCCAGACCATGCAGCCTCGCGTCTTCGCCGGCCTGTTTCCGGTGTCGGCCGACGACTTTCCTGCGCTACGCGAAGCGCTGGACAAGCTTCGCCTCAACGATGCCGCGCTTTTCTTCGAGCCGGAAAGCTCCGAGGCGATGGGCTTTGGCTTCCGCTGCGGCTTCCTTGGCATGCTGCACATGGAAATCGTGCAGGAACGCCTGGAGCGCGAATACGATCTCGACCTCATCACCACCGCACCCACCGTGGTGTATGAAATCCTCAAGAGCGACGGCTCGGTGATGCAGCTGGACAATCCGGCACGCCTGCCGCCGGTCACGCAAATCGAAGAAATTCGCGAACCGGTGATCGTGGCGAACATCCTCACCCCACCGGACTACATCGGCAATATCATCACGCTGTGCGAAGAAAAGCGCGGTGTGCAGCGTTCCATCCAGTATCTCGCCACGCAAGTGCAGATCAACTACGAGCTGCCGCTGGCCGAAGTGGTGCTGGATTTCTTCGATAAGCTCAAGTCAGTGTCGCGCGGCTATGCGTCCATGGATTACCACATGGAACGCTTCGACGCCGGCCCGTTCGTGCGCGTTGATGTGCTTATCAACGGTGACCGCGTGGACGCGCTCAGCCTGATCGTGCACCGCAGCCATGCCGATCGGCGCGGACGCGACCTGGTCGAGCGCATGAAGGACCTGATTCCGCGCCAGCAATTCGACGTGGCGATCCAGGCCGCGGTCGGTGCACAGATCATTGCGCGCTCCACGGTGAAGGCGCTGCGCAAAAACGTGCTCGCCAAGTGCTACGGCGGTGACGTGAGCCGTAAAAAGAAGCTGCTGGAGAAGCAGAAAGAAGGCAAGAAGCGCATGAAGCAGGTCGGCCGGGTTGAGATTCCGCAGGAAGCTTTCCTCGCCGTGCTCAAAGTGGACAAATAGCGGAGCCAACGCATGGATTTTGACTTTTCGGCCATTTTGCTCGCCCTCACCGTGTTGTTCGGTGTGGTTTGGGGCCTTGATCGCTTGCTGTTCTACCGCAAGCGTCAAGCGCGCTTCGTCGCGGCCGGCGAGGAATATCGCGATCCGGCAGCGGTGGACTGGGCGCGTTCGCTGTTCCCGGTGATCTTCGTCGTGCTGTTGCTGCGCTCCTTCGTG
Source organism: Dyella sp. (assembly GCF_035277725.1). Lineage (GTDB taxonomy): Bacteria > Pseudomonadota > Gammaproteobacteria > Xanthomonadales > Rhodanobacteraceae > Dyella_B. The sequence goes on from NZ_DATEJY010000123.1 coordinate 51,667, forward strand.
GCCGAACCCTTTCGCATTCCGTCAGGCTCCATGATGCCTACGCTCGATGTGGGCGATTTCATCCTGGTAAACAAGTTCGCCTTTGGTTTGCGCCTGCCGGCCTTCAACAACAAGGTGGTCAGCATCGGTGAGCCCAAGCGCGGCGATGTGGTGGTGTTCCGCTTTCCTGGTTACATCTGCCAGGACGACAGCGGCAAGACCGTGCGCAGCGGTGACATCACCTGCGCCGATCCGCATGCGCCAGTGCCCAGCCAGAACTGGATCAAGCGCGTGATCGGCCTGCCCGGCGACACGCTCGAAGTGCACGATAGCCAGATCGTGATCAACGGCAAGCCGGTGGTGGATACCGAAATCGGCCCGTTCAAGGGCAATCCTGCCCGCCCCGAAGATAACGAGCTGCTGTACTACAACGCCTCGGTCTGGAGCGAGCAGCTAGGTCCGGTCAATCACCTCATCGCCCGCATGCCCGCACGCGGCCCCACGCCGCCGATCCCCAATGCGCGTGTACCGGCCGTGGTACCGCCGAACTGCTACATCGTGATGGGCGACGACCGCGAGAACAGTGAAGACAGCCGCTGGTGGGGTTGCCTGCCGGAAGAAAACCTGGTCGGCAAAGCCTTCATGATCTGGTTCAGCTGGAAGGGTTGGGGCACCGGCGCGGTGGATTTCCACCGCATGGGCACGATCATTCACTGACCATGCCGGTCCGCTCGCGGAACCGTGAACATGTCGCTGGCGATACCTGCGCAGACGCGGCAAAGTAACGTTATGGGTTATTTGTTCGGAACAGGGGCCGCGCCTGCGGCATAGCGAGGGGACTATGAAATCGAAACAGACGGGCATCACGCTCATCGGCTTTATCGTGGTGCTGGCGGTGGC